>DATFRE010000066.1:0-3415 GCA_035263545.1 Dongiaceae bacterium | reverse complement strand
GCTCTACGCACCCAACCTCGAGGTCGCCGGCAAATCGACCACGGCTGTGCGCCACCCACCAGCATCGCGTTCGGCTTCGGCCAGCTCGATCCAAGCTATGGTGAGAGGCTCATGGTTCGCGATCCTCGCGGCAATATTATCGAAGTCCTCTATCCCCGTGGCGCCAGTTCGACGTCTCTGGTCCCAATGGTGAGCATCTGGGCTTCGCGAAGCATATCGGCACGATGCCGGTCTTCTACGACGAGGACGGCCGGCGGATCTCGACGGCGCGCCCGCAGTTCCTGCCGCCCGACTATCCGATTACGGCCATCGCCTTTGTGCGCGACCGCGACCTGCAGCTCTCACGCCTCGTGGGAAGCAACCGGCGTTTCGCCATGCAGCACCTGCCGCACCTGTCTGGCCTTCTGGTGGCCGATCTCGACGATGCCCTGGAGGGAAGCGACATCGTGGTGATCGGAACGCACCACGCCTCCTTCCGCGGCCTAGCAGGACGGCTGCGCTCGGATCATGAGGTGGTGGATCTCGCCGGGCATGACGAGGCGCTTCGCCAGCACCCGGCCTATGAGGGTGTATGCTGGTGAGCACAGAGGCCAATTCCACGGCGGAGAGCGGTCCGCCCAGACATATGGGGCCGATGCGGCTGGCCTTCGCCTATCTGCGCGATCGGCTGCGATCGCCCTTCGCCAGCAGCATGGGTATCATGACGGTCGCCATGGCCGTCAGCCTGTTGCTGCAGATGCTGACCTACGCCATCGTAGCCCGCAGCATGGGGCCGCACGAGTTCGGCGCCTTCGCGACAGTCGCAGCTCTCGTGGCGATCGTCGGCTCCTTCTCGGGCTGGGGCGCCGAGCAGCTTATCCTGCGCCGGGTCGGCCGCGCCCGGGAGGAGCTGCCGCAGGGCATGGCGACCAGCTTCGTATTCCTGGCCCTCTCGGCCCCGCCTCTGGTGCTGCTGTCCATGGCTCTCGTGCCGATGGTCATCGACAGCTCTATCGCCTGGCAGATCGTCCTCTTCGTTGCCATCTCGGATATTGCGCTGGCCCGCGTGAACAAAATCGCCGCGGCCTGCTACCAGGCGGTGGCCCGGCCCGGTGGCAACGCACGGCTCAACATCGGATTCGCCACGGCCCGCGTGCTCGCCGCACTGCTGTGGGTCATCGCGGCACCCCGGCACGACGCGCAATCCTGGTCGGGCTACTACCTGGCGGTGTCGGTAATCGCAGCGGCTCTGTCGCTCTGGCGGGTCCGGCAAGATCTGGAACCGGTGGAATGGAAGATCGCCTGGCACGAATGGCGCGACGGCTTCCAGTTCTCGCTGCAGACGCTCTCCATGGCCGCCTTCGGCAGCACCGACAAGCCGGTCATCGCCTTACTGTCGAATCTCTCGACCGCCGGACTCTATGCCGCGGCCACCCGGATCGCGATGGCGGCCGCCATTCCCGTCAGATCGATGCTCTATTCTGCCTATGTGAAGTTCTTCCAGCTCGGCGCCCAGGGGCCGCGAAGCAGCGCGCAACTCGCCGTCCGTCTCCTGCCGCTTGGCATCGGTCTCGGCATTCTCGGCGCCGGGGCGACGGCACTGATGGCGCCGCTGGCACCGCGAATCCTGGGCCACGCCTATATCGGCCCCGACTCGGCGCTCCTGCTGCTGGCGCCCGTGCCCATCTTCTACGCCGTTTATTGCCTGGGGCTGGATGTGCTGGTCAGCACCGGCCATGCCGCCCTTCGCACCCTGGCACAGATCACGATGCCGCCGATCAACATTCTGCTCTGCTGGCTGCTGGTTCCCGCCGAGGGTGCGCGTGGCGCGGCGCTGGCGGCCTTGCTAACCCATGCCAGCCTCGCCGTCATCGCCTGGCTTATGGTCGGATGGCTGGTCCGGCGCCAAGCCCAAGGCAGCATCGCGTCAGCGGGTGGAGCCGGCCGACCCAGTGCGGGCTGAGCCGGGGCGCGAGCGAAGCGGAGGGGGTCGAGGGACGGAAGGACCAAGGGGCGTGCAGAGACGAACCATGGGCACAGATGAGCGACACAGCACACTGCACCGATCGATCTGGATGTCCGGCGGCAACCCAAGGCCGCTAGTGGTGCATGACCTCATACGCCCGTGAAACTGTACGGCCGGTAGGCCGTCGCCACGTCGACGCCACCGACCGCGGGCGATCCATGGTCGCCGCTTCTTCTCTCCTGGTCGGCCGACCAGCGCATCCTCGAGATCCTGTGCCGCTTCCGCCACCTGACGATCCCTGTACACCTGGCGCCGGAGGTAATCACCTTCAGCGCGCCGGAAGGGTGCCTAGAGGCAGACGACACGGCGACGCTGACGACCCGCGACCGGCCCATCCCCGAATGGGACCTGCTGGTGAAGAGCTTCTTCGACCGGATCTGGGCCTTCGTCCTGCTGATGCCGCTGCTGCCCACCCTGGGCATGGTTGCCTTCCTGATCAAGCTGGACAGCACCTGGTCCCGTCTTCCGGCGGAAGCAGCCTCGGCTTCAACAGCCGGCCGAAAAGGAACGAGAGCAGTCATGAGAGCGGATCGCCCTCGAGACGGGATCACTGTCGTCGTAGTTATGGCATGAACCGACAGGTCCGCACCGCGCTTGGCGTTCGCAACAAGCTGGTCGATCTACGTCGCGATCTGGAGAAATCATATGCGAGGCCTGTTGAAGAGCCTTGGCCTCCTCATCGGCAAAGCTGGGGTCCGCGAGGTTGCCGTCGCGGATCGCCGCCCTACTTCGCGAGGCTCCCCATTTGCGCTAGCTTATCCCCCCTTGATGGCGACGTATTCGGCCTTAGCCGAGCAGGTTGCAAAGCATGATGCCCAGATCCACGAGCTCGCGAAGCCGACCAAACGATACAGCGCGTCATGACGGTGCCGGGCGTGGGACCCGTTACCGAGCTCGCCTTCACCAGAGCCGTCGACGATCCCCATCTCTTTGCGCATGCGACGGATGTCGGCGCCTACCTCGGTCTAACGCCCAGAGGATACCAGTCAGGCGAACTCGACCGAAATTGATGGGCAGGTCCTTCAGCCGCGAGGCCCTCACGCCCTCGATGTAGTCCATCAAAGCATCCACTAAATCGGTCAGGTTTGTTGCCTCGTTTCCGGCACGCTCCGCCGCTCTAACCGCACGCAGCGCCTCGATCGCGACTGCGTGCTGGCTGCGCTCGAATTGGTCCATGCCAGTTCTCCTTGCGCCTCTTCCGGCGCGGAAGCCTCGACCCTCCTTGTATCGATGGTGCGCCCTAGAAGCGGCCGTCTACGGGGAATACTGTGCGCTCCTCCAGGGGTTGAGTCGAGTCAGCTGTCCTGCCGCAGCGGTACCTTCGAGTTGGCATCCATGACCTATAAAAAAGGCCCGAGCTTGCGGCCAGTATCCCGCCTTGCCTCAAACTTCACCAAAGAATCGCCCTAG
>DATFRE010000065.1:0-5172 GCA_035263545.1 Dongiaceae bacterium | reverse complement strand
GCCTGGCTGCCGCGATCCTGCCCTGGACGACGGCGGCGACGGTGCTGCTGATCGGCACCGGCCTTGTCTGGGGCCTGTTCATCGCCCCGCCGGACTACCAGCAGGGCGAGAGCGTGCGCATCATGTACGTCCATGTGCCGTCGGCCTGGATGGCGCTCTTCATCTACACTTGTATCGCTGCGGCCAGCGCCAGCGCCCTGATCTGGCGCCACCCGCTGGGCGAGCTGATCGCGCGTGCGGCCTCGCCGATCGGCGCCGGCTTCACCTTCATCGCGCTGGTCTCCGGCTCGCTCTGGGGCCGGCCCATGTGGGGCACCTATTGGGTCTGGGATGCCCGCCTCACCTCCATGCTGATCCTCTTCTTCCTCTATCTCGGCCATATGGCGCTGCTGAATGCCTTCGACGACCAGAGCCGGGGAAATCGGGCCGCGGCGATCCTCGCCATCATCGGCTTCATCAACGTGCCGATCATCAAATTCTCCGTCGATTGGTGGAGCACCCTGCATCAAGGGGAGAGCATCTTCCGCATGGGCGGGCCCACCATCGATCCCTCCATCCTGATCCCGCTGATGATCTCGGCGATCGGCTTCACCTTGTTCTACATCAGCCTGCTGCTGATCCGGGTGCGCTCGGAGTTCCTCGCCGCCCGGCTGCGCGCCGCGGCTGCGGCGGCCGGTCGCTGAGCGCGCCGTCGCGCGATCGGCTAGTTTGGCGGCCATGGACAGGATCGAAACCTACCTCGCCATGGGCGGATATTGGGCCTATGTCTGGTCCGCGCTTGGCCTCACCGCCGTGGTAATGGTGGGCCAGGTGGTCACGACGCTGCGCACGCTTCGCCGGCGCGAGGCGGCGCTGGCCGAGCTCGAAAGCCGCCGGCAGCGCCGCAGGGCTTCGCATGCCGAACGGGCGGCAGGATGACCCACAAGCGCCGGCGCATGCTCTATGTCGCGATCGGCCTGGTGCTGCTGGGCAGCGCCACCGCCCTCGTGCTCTCCGCCTTCCAGGACAGCCTGGTCTTTTTCTACAGCCCCACCGACCTCCTGGCGAAGCCCGAGGCAGCCGGACATGCCGTGCGTCTCGGCGGGCTCGTGGAACAGGGCAGCGTGGTCAAGGAGAGCGACGGCGTCACCACCCGCTTCCGCGTCACCGATCTGAAGAAATCGCTGCTGGTCGCCTATAAGGGCGTGCTGCCCGATCTCTTCCGCGAGGGCCAGGGCGTGGTGGTGGAAGGGAGCCTGCTGCCCGATGGCAGCTTCCGCGCCAATGAAGTCCTGGCCAAGCATGACGAGAAATACATGCCGCCAGAGGTCGCCAAAGCCCTCAAGGCCAATGGCGAATGGCGGCCCGCGGCACAGAGTCAACAGCAGCCGGCGAGCAGCTCGCCATGACGCTCGAATTCGGCCATTTCGCCCTGGTCCTGGCTCTGCTCATCGCGGGGCTGCAAACCGTCGTGCCGCTGGCGGGCGCATCGCGCGGCGATCCGCGCATGATGGCGTTCGCCCGCGCAGCCGCACTGGCCCAGCTCCTCTGCGTCGCCATAGCCTTCGGCGCGCTGATGCAGGCCTTCATCATCTCCGATTTCTCCGTCGCCGCGGTCGCCAACAACTCCAATTCCCGCCAGCCTTTGCTCTATCGAATGGCCGGGCTCTGGGGCAATCACGAGGGCTCGCTCCTGCTCTGGATCTCGATCCTCGCGATCTATGGCGCGGCGGTCGCGGTCTTCGGCGGCAATCTGCCGGCGCGGCTGCGCGCCCGGGTGCTGGCGGTGCAGGGCGCGATCGCCTTCGGGTTCCTCGCCTTCACCCTCTTCGCCTCCAATCCCTTCGCCCGCCTCGATCCGGCACCGGCCGACGGCGCGGAGCTCAATCCGATCCTTCAGGATCCCGGCCTCGCCTTCCATCCGCCCATGCTCTATCTGGGCTATGTCGGGCTTTCCATGGCCTTTTCCTTCGCGATTGCCGCCCTCATCGAGGGCCGCGTCGATGCCGCCTGGGCCCGCTGGGTCCGGCCCTGGACTCTGGCGGCCTGGACCTGCCTCACCGCCGGCATCGCGGGCGGAAGCTGGTGGGCCTATTACACCCTCGGCTGGGGCGGCTGGTGGTTCTGGGACCCGACGGAGAACGCCTCCTTCATGCCCTGGCTGATCGCGACCGCGCTTCTTCACTCGGCCATCGTGGTGGAGAAGCGCGACGCGCTGAAGGGCTGGACCATCCTTCTCGCCATCCTCGCCTTCGGCTTCAGCCTGATCGGGACCTTCCTGGTGCGCTCGGGTATCATAACCTCGGTCCATGCCTTCGCCGTCGATCCTGCCCGCGGCCTGTTCATCCTGGCGCTGCTCATCGTCTATGTCGGCGGCGGGCTTCTGCTCTTCGCCTGGCGGGCACCGGCGCTCAAGGGCGGTGGGCTCTTCGCCCCCATCAGCCGCGAGGGCGCGCTGCTGATCAACAATCTGCTGCTGGCGACGGCGGCAGCGACGGTCCTGCTGGGCACGATCTATCCCCTCATCCTCGACACCCTCGGCGAGGGGACGGTCTCGGTCGGGCCGCCCTATTACAACTCGACCTTCATGCCCATCATCCTGCCGCTGATCGCCCTCACCGCTCTCGGGCCCATGCTGAGCTGGAAGCGGGCCGATCTCGCCGGGGCTCTGGGCCGGCTGAGGCTCGCACTTGCGCTCGCGATCGCCGCCGCACTTCTGGCCTGGTGGCTCCATGGCGGGCCCGCGCTTGCCCTGCTGGGCGTGGCGCTTGCCGGCTGGCTCTTCACCGGCAGCCTCACCGAGATCATCGGCCGCAGCCGCGCGCTTTCGCCCGGCGGGCTCGGCCGCCTGAGCCGGCTGCCGCGCGCCGCCTGGGGCATGACGCTGGCCCATGCCGGCATCGCGATCGCCATCCTCGGCATGACCGGAAGTGCCGCCTGGAAGCAGGAGGATATCCGCGTGCTGAAGCCCGGCGAGAGCGCCGAGATCGCGGGCTATAGCTATCGCCTCGAGGAGGTCACGCCGGTTCCGGGGCCCAATTACGAGGCGACCCGCGCGCGCTTCACCGTCAGCGCCGGGGGCCGGCAGGTTGCCGTTCTGCATCCCGAGAAGCGCTTCTTTCCCGTGGCCGAGACGACCACGACCCAGGCGGCCATCCGCATGCTCGGGATCGCGGATCTCTATGGCGTGATCGGCGAGCCGGACGGCAAGGGCGGATGGACCGTGCGGTTCTACTACGAGCCGCTGGTGCCGCTCATCTGGATCGGCTTCCTCATCATGGCGGCCGGCGGCGTGGTGTCGCTGAGCGACCGGCGCTACCGGGTCGGCGCGCCACAAAGAGCCCGAGGCGCCGCCACGGCTGAGGTAAAGGCGCTCGCCCGATGATGCGTCATCGCCTCCTCTTTCTGCTGCCGGTCCTGGCCTTCCTGGCGCTTGCCGTCTGGTTCTGGCTCGGTCTCGCGCCGGGGCGCGATCCGAGCCTGGTGCCCACGGTCATGATCGACAAGGAGGTGCCAAGCTTCGACCTGCCGCCTCTCATCGCCGGCAAGCCCGGGCTGAAAAGCGCCGATCTCAAGGGCCGTCTGACGCTGATCAATTTCTTCGCCTCCTGGTGCGTTCCCTGCCGCGCCGAGCATCCCCTGCTCCTCGACCTCGCCAAGGACAACCGCATCCAGATCGACGGCATCGCCTGGAAGAACCGGCCCGAGGATGCCGCAGGATTCCTGGTCGATCTCGGCGATCCCTACACCCTCGCGGTGGCGGATCAGAACGGGCGGACAGGCATCGATTTCGGCGTCTATGGCGTGCCGGAGAGCTATCTGATCGACAAGGAGGGGCGCATTCGCTACCGCCAGGTCGGGCCCTTCACCGAGGACGACATCCAGAAGAAGCTGATGCCGCTGATCGCGGAGCTTTCGAAGTGAGCTTCGCGGGCCGGCTCCTGCCCGGCATGCTGCTGGCGCTTCTGCTGAGCGGCACCGCTTTCGCGGTCGAGCCATCGGAGATGCTGAAGGATCCCGCTCTGGAGGCCCGTGCGCGCGCCATCAGCCGGGAGCTGCGCTGCCTCGTCTGTCAGAACCAGTCGATCGACGATTCCAACGCCGACCTCGCCCACGACCTGCGCATGATCGTGCGCGAGCGCCTCTCCGCCGGGGATAGCGATGCCCAGGTCAAGGCCTATCTGGTCGCCCGCTACGGCGATTTCGTGCTGCTGGATCCCCCCTTCGAGGCCAAGACGCTGATCCTTTGGCTCGGCCCCGCCCTCGTGCTGCTCCTGGGTGCCGGGGGCATCTACGCCGCCGTTCGGCGCCGGCCCGCGGCCGCCGCCCGCGAGACGCCCCTCACCGAGGCCGAGCGCCAGCGCCTGGCGGAGATCACCGCGGAGGATGATGCCAAGCCGGATCAGCCCGTGGGCCGCCGCGGATGACGCTCTGGATTCTGGCGGGACTGCTCTCGGCCGGCGTCGTCGCCCTGCTGGCCATTCCCTTTCTTCGCGGCCGTTCGCCGGCGATGGCGGACCATCCCGATCTCGCCGTCTATCGCGACCAGCTCGCCGAGCTCGAGCGCGAAGTCGGGCGCGGCCTGCTGCCCGAGACCGAGGCGGCCTCGGCGCGGCTCGAGATCCAGCGCCGGCTCCTCGCCGCGGCGGGCAAGGAAGGGACGGCGGGGACCGGACAAGAGCAAGCGCGACCCCGGAACAGCAGAGCCCTTCTGGCAGCCCTCCTGCTGCTTCTGCTTCCCGCCGCGGCCGTGGCGATCTATCTCGATCTCGGCTCGCCGCGCCTGCCGGCGCTCCCCTTTGCCGCCCGCGCCTCCACCGCTGCCCAGGACCAGCAGATGGCAGCGCTGGTGGACCAGCTCAAAGCCCGCATGACCGCCCATCCGGAAGATCCCCGCGGCTGGCTACTCCTGGCGGAATCCGAGGGCCAGCTCGGCCGCTATGCCGAGAGCGCCGATGATTATGGCCGTGCCATCGCCCGGCTCGAGGCGAGCCACCAGCCGGTTCCCGCGGCACTGTCCTCGCTCCGGGGCGAGGCGCTGACCGCCGCGGCGGACGGCCAGGTGACGCCCGCCGCCAAGGCCGCCTTCAACGCCGCACTCACCATCGATCCCAAGGATGCGCGGGCGCGCTTCTACATGGCACTGGCGGATTCCCAGGCGGGTCATCTCGATACGGCGCTGGCCCAGTGGGT
>DATFRE010000064.1:0-5571 GCA_035263545.1 Dongiaceae bacterium | reverse complement strand
CATCTGCATGCCGTTGAAGTTCGGATGGCGCACCATGAGCATCGCGTCCGCGGGTTTGCCCGGCGTGGCATCCCCCGCGAGCTTGAGGCGCATCTCGCCCATGCCCTTCTTCGCGTCTTCCTCGCTCATCGACATCGGGGCGGAGCAGCCGCCCGACGCCTTGACGAAGCGGACCGTCTCCAGCAGCCGGCCGTCCTGCATCTCCGCCACGGCATGAACATTGGTATAGGCGTTCACCCGGACGCGCAGCTTGATCTCGCTGGGATCGGCCGCCGGACCGAAGACGAAATGGGTTGCCACCGGCGCGGGGTTCTCGTCGATGACGAGATAGAGGCCCTTGATCGAATTTCCGGGCGCAATCGAGATCGTCATCGGGACGAGGGCGGCGTCGTCGGCGCGCACCGGCGCGTCGAGGGCGATCACGCCATCGCCCTTCTGCAGCGGGTGATCTCCGAAGAGCAGAGTTGCGATGTCCTGCCAATGGGCCAGCCGCTCGGCCTGCTCATCGGCGCGCGCCGCTGCGCCAAAGCCGAGAAGCGCCAAGCCCAGGGAGAGCGCCGCCACCGTGATGAGCCGTGAAGCCTTCGTCATGAAGCCACCCCTACTCCCATTCGAGTTCCTTATAGGCCGCAATCACGTTGCGCGCATGATAATCCTCGAACAGCAGCCAATGGCCGCGCTCCGCCTGGCCGACGGTCTTGACGGCATTCTCGATGGAGCCGTTGGCCGCGATCTCGGCTCGGACGCCATCGCGCAGTGCCGTGAGGTACCGCTCGAGATCGCCCGCGGCAGTGGCGAGATCGACGACCAGCGGTCCATGGCCCGGCACCGCCTTGGCCGCTCCCATGGCCTTCAATGCAGACAGCTCCTTCAGCCAGCCGAGGAGGCTGCCGTCGATGGAGGGCACCCGTTTGACGAAGAGGAGATCCGACGGGAGCAGAAGCCCGCTCGCCCGATCGATCATGGAGAGGTCGCAAAGCGTGTGGGCCGGCCCATGAGCCTTGAGGGTGACGACCCGGTCGCCGAGATCGATCTCGCCGGTGTCCTCGATCACCCTAGTCGGCAGAACGACAGGGCCCGTCCTCTCCGCGCCCAGGATATCCACCAGGCGCTGGCGATAGAAATCGCCCCTGAGCTCGAGTGCCGCCTTCAGCTTGGCATGACCGATGAACACCGGATCGTCGGGCGTGAAGGCGCCGGCGCCGAAGAAATGATCGGGATGGACATGGGTCAGCACCACATAGCGGATCGGCTTGTCGGTCGCGGCCTTGATCGCCTGGCGCAGCCATTGCCCGTCAGCCAGGCTGCCGCCGCTCTCGGTGACCAGAACGCTGTCCCGTCCGACGATGAAGCCGATATTGGCAATGGCGTCGAGATTGGCGGCCGTCGCGTCCTCATCGACGCCGCGGCGCATGAAGATTCCGGGCGCCACCTCGACGATCTTGCCATCCGTCGCCCGGGCACCCGCCGGCAGGCAGCAGAGGCAGGCGCCGCCGATCAGCGCATGGCGGCGCGACAGCGTGTAACGGCGCGGCTGGGTGGCAGGGTTCGGGACGGCCGCCGTCACTTCTCCTCCGCTGGCGGCTGGAATTTCCGAAGATTTAGTCCGACCGGGGCGCCGGTCAAGCCAGCTTGCCTCGGCCCGCCCGACCCCAGTCCGCGACTGTAACCAATATCCCCGCACCCCCTTATCGTCATGCCCGGGCTTGTCCCGGGCATCCACGTCTTGCCGCCCCACAGGCCGCGACAGCATCAACGGAACGTCGCCAATGCCGTATTCGCGGGAAGCAAACTCGTTGATGGTCGGCCTTCGCCGACCATGACGGCGGAGAGAGCGACTTCGCCCGGCCATGACGGCAGAGACAGTGGCCAAGACGCTGACGCATAGAGAGTGACCAGGGGCTGCGACCGGGGAGCCCTGGGCCGAACCTGCGACGCGCGGCCGAATAGACTCGCTGGCGATGCGGGCATAGAGTTTTTGGGCCACTGCACCGGTTGCCGTTGCTGGGAATGCCCGAAAAGCGCACCAAGCGTCGTCTCGCCGCCATCCTGGCTGCCGATGTGGCCGGATATAGCCGTCTCATGGAGCGCGACGAGGCGGGCACGCTCGCGGCGCTCAAGAGCCGCCGCACCAAGATCCTCCAGCCGGTGGTCGGCCAATTTCACGGCCGCATCGTCAAATTGATGGGCGATGGCGTCCTGGTCGAATTCGGCAGCGCGGTGAATGCCGTCGCATGCGCTGTCGAGCTGCAGAGCGCCATGGAAGCCGCCAATGCCGATGTCCCGCAGGATCAACGGATCGTATTCCGGATCGGGATCAATCTCGGCGACATCATGGTCGAAGGGGGCGATCTCTTTGGCGACGGCGTCAATATCGCGGCCCGGCTCGAGACCATGGCGGAGCCCGGCTCGGTCAACATCTCGGGCAGCGTCCAGAGCCAGGTGAAGGGCAAGCTGCCGCTCCAGTTCGAGGATCTCGGCGAGCAGAACCTGAAGAACATCGCCGAGCCCGTCCGGGTCTATCGCGTGTCGGCCGGACGGCGCGCCGCGGCCAAGGATGCGCCGCGGGAGCCGGAGCGGACATCGAGGCCGGCGATCGCCGTGCTGCCCTTCGCCAACCTCAACCCCGACCCGGAGCAGCAGTATCTGAGCGACGGCATCACCGAGGACATCATCACCGAGCTGGCGCGCCATCGCGACTTTCTCGTCATGGCCCGCAACGCCTCGTTCCAGTATCGCGAGAAGACCGTCGACGTGAAGCGCGTCGGGCGCGAGCTCGGCGTCGAGTACCTGGTCGAGGGAAGCTTGCGCAAGGCGGGCAAGCGGCTGCGCATCACGGCCCAGCTGGTGGAAGTGGCGACAGGCGCCCATCTATGGGCCGAACGATATGACCGCGACGTCCAGGACGTGTTCACGATCCAGGACGACGTGACCCAGACGATCGCCGCCACGCTCGTCGGGCAGCTGGGCCGCCGGGTGGCCGAGAAGACCCGGCGCAAGCCGACCGAGAGCTGGGCCGCCTATGACTACTATCTTCAGGGCCGGGAATACGCGCTCTTCCGCTACGAGCCGGCCACGGCAAAGCCGCTGCTGCAGCGGGCGCTCGAGCTCGACCCGACTTTCGCCAGCGCCCATGCGGTGCTGAGCTTCGTCCTCGTCCTGCTCTTCTTCGACGATCTGATGGAGGAGACCCTGAAGGCGGCGCTGAGCGAGGCCGAGACCGCGCTCTCGCTCGACGAGAACGAGCCCTGGTCTCATCTGGCCATGGGATTTGCCTGCACCTTCCTCAGGCGATTCGAGCTCGCCGGCATTCACCATGCGAAATCCGTGACGCTCAATCCGAACGACGCGCAGGCGGCCTTCGTCCACGCGCATTGGCTGACCCGGGTCGGGCGGACGGAGGAGGCGCTGCGCGAGTTCGACCGGGCGCTTCGCCTCGATCCCTTCATGCCTAACATCTACTGGGAAGGCCGGGCCATCGCCTTCCTGCAGGCGCGGCGGCATCAGGAGGTGATCGAATCGACGAACCGCATGAACAAGCTGGGGGCCGTCAATCACTGCTATCTGGCCGCCGCCTATGCCCATCTCGGCAAGCTGGAGGAGGCCAGGTCTCACGCTGCGGAGGCGAGACGCCTTCTACCCAACTACACGGAGAGGTGGGTCAGGCTGGGGGAGCCGTTCCAGAATCTCGCGGATACCGAGCATTTCATCGAGGGTTTGCGAAAGGCCGGCCTGCAGGAGTGATCACGGAGGCCGGCACCCTGCCGTTTTTTGACACAGTCTCCGGCCGGCCCTGAGACGGCCTGCACTCACGTCACTTCGCGCGGCAGCGTCCCGACCGGCGCGGTTTGCGCCGCCGGGAGTCACGTCATCGGCGGCTAGAGCGATCCGAAAACTTTGAAACCGGGGCCGGGCTTCAGCAGCAAGGGATCCAGGTTCAGCTTTTCCTTGAAGTCCTTGAGGATCTTTATTTCCTCGTCGCTGAGCTTGATATCGTTGATCGGTTTCTTCTCGGCGTCGGTGGTGAAGTACTTGTCGTCGAGCACGCCCGCGGTCACGAGCCGCTCGAAATTGGTCATGTCCTTCTCGCTCATAGGGTCCCCCTCAAGCTGACGGAACCATCTAAGCGCTTGGGTTCCCGTATATCAAGCCTTGGGAACAACCGCTCCGCCGCAGGTCAGCGGGTCCTTCTCTTGCCGGGCGCCAGCGATGCTTGCAGACTGCCACGGCCAGAAGGGGGATGGGGATATGTCACGCTCCAGAAGTCAGGCGCTTCGAACGCGGCTCGCGCTGACCAACGGCCTGCTCGGCGCCGCGACGCAGAGGCTGCTCGACCGTCCCGAGCTGCCGCGCCTCATTCCCGCCTATCTCCTGCTCATTCATCAGATGATTCGTGCCAGCGTGCCCTTGATGGAGACCGCGCGCCGCGAAGCGATGCGACGCGACGATGACCCGGTCTGCCGGGGGCTTGGCGACTACCTCGCCCGGCATATCGAGGAGGAAATGAATCACGACCTGTGGACCGCCGAGGATCTCGAATCGATCGGCTTCGAGCGGGCGCGGATATTCGGGGTCCATCCGCCGGCGAGCGTGGCCTCGCTGGTGGGCGCCCAGTATTACTGGGCCCTCCATCATCACCCCGTCGCACTGCTCGGCTACATCGCCTTGCTGGAAGGCAATCCGCCATCCCCGGAATCGATCGACGATCTAGAGGCCCGCACGGGACTGCCGGCTTCGGCATTCCGGACGATGCGGCTGCATGCGACGGCCGATCCAGGTCACACGGAGTCCCTCGATCGCTTCATCGACGATCTCCCGCTCGACGACGATCAGGAAAACCTGATCGCCGTGAGCGCGGCGCATACGGGTGCGAGCTTCGCCTATTGTCTTTCGGAATTGCAGCCCTGGGAACTCGCTCGGGCCTAGGACGGCAGCGCGGCGCAGTCCGGCGCGCTCTCGCTCTCGCTTTCGGTCAGCCATCGCAAGATCAGGAGGCGTGCGCGCGGCGGCACGCCTTTGGGAAAGCGCCGCGCGATCGCCTGCTCGCGCGTCTCCCGCTCCGCGTCGTACCACAGCAGGACGGTGCGCTCCGCGGGCCGGCGCTTCCGCAGCAGCTTGGCGATGCGCTTTTGCCGGGTCTCGTTCATGGCGCCGCCTCGTCCTCTGCCGCCTCCAGCGCCTGCAGGCGCTGCTCCAGATCGATGGTCTCCAGGGCCTTGCGCCGGGCTTCCATCATGCCGATCAGCGCCGCCGCCTCGTCGAGGAAGAGATGGCCGCTTGCCGCTTCCTGCAGGACCGATCCGATCGCCTTGCCCAGATCCTCCGCGCAATCGATGGGCGGCAGGTCGAAGACGACGGCGCGTGACTTGCGTCGTGGCACGATGCGCTCGAGGCAGAGCTTGAGGGCCATCGTGTCGCCCTCAAGCGCGAGCTCGATCGCCCGGCGGGTCAGCAGCTCGGCCTCGCCTTCTAGCAGGAGCTCGGCCATGAGGGTGGCGTGGTTGCGGGCACCTGGCGGGCGGCCCGCGGGATTGCCCGACTGGCCCTTCGGTAAGGGGCGGCCCCCGGGGG
>DATFRE010000063.1:0-2974 GCA_035263545.1 Dongiaceae bacterium | reverse complement strand
GGGGCGGGTACGGTCGAATATCTCTACGACGACGTCGAGGGCCGTTTCTATTTCATCGAGGTCAACACCCGCATCCAGGTGGAACATCCGGTGACCGAGATGATCACCGGCCAGGACCTCGTCGAATGGCAGCTCAGGGTCGCTTCCGGCGAAGCACTGCCGCTGACCCAGAAGGAGGTTGTCGCGCGCGGTCATGCCTTCGAGGCGCGGATCTATGCCGAGGATCCGGCGCGCGACTTCCTGCCTTCCACCGGGCGCCTCAGGCACTTCGTCCTGCCGCCTGCAGACCGGCATGTCCGGATCGATAGTGGCGTCCGGCCGGAGGACGAGATCAGCATCCACTACGACCCCATGCTGGCGAAGCTGATCGTCTGGGACGCCAACCGGGAGCAGGCGCGCCGCCGGCTGGTCACGGCGCTGGGCCGCGTGGAAATCACCGGGCTTGCGAACAATGTCGCTTTCCTCAAGGCGCTGGCCGCACATCCTGCCTTCGCCGCCGGCGAGGTCGATACCGGCTTCATCGAGCGCCATCACGACTCTCTGTTCGCGCCGGTCGTAGTAGATCGGGAGAAGATTCTCGCCGCGGCCGTGGGCAGTCTGCTGGAGCAGCAGCAGAGAGCGGCGGCGCATGCGGCCGCAGCGTCGGGAGATCCCCATTCGCCTTGGCACGCCATGGATGGCTGGCGCCTCAATCTCGAGGCCCGGCGGGAATTCCGTTTCCTCCTCGGCGGCGCCGAGCAGCGGGCCACCGTGCATTACAGCCGCCAGGGGCTGGGCCTGGATTTCGGCGCCGAGATCAAGCCGGCGGAGTTCGCCGCCGGCGGTGATGGTCCGCTTCGCGTCACGCTGGCCGGAAGACGCTTCGAGACGGTGGTGGTGCGCCAGGAGCGGAGCCTCACCATATTCTGCGAGGGCACGGCCGAGCGGCTGGAACTGGTCGATCCAATCGCGGCGGCGGCGGTAAGCGAGGCTCCCTCGGGGCGGCTGACGGCGCCGATGCCGGGGCGAATCGTCCAGCTGCATGTGACGCCGGGTGCCAAGGTCAAGCGCGGCGACACGCTTCTGGTGCTGGAGGCGATGAAGATGGAGCACAGCATCCTGGCGCCGGCGGATGGCGTGGTCGAAAGCCTCGACTATGCCGTCGGCGATCTGGTGGAGGAGGGCGTGGCCCTGCTTTCCCTCGAGATCGAAGAGGCGAAATGAGAAAGCTGCCGGCAAGGGTCCGGATGGTCGAAGTGGGTCCCCGGGACGGGCTGCAGAACGAGGCCCAGATCCTGCCGGCGGCCGTGAAGATCGCGTTGATCGACAAGCTTGCGGCGACGGGCCTGCCGGTCGTCGAGGCGACGAGCTTCGTCTCGGCGAAATGGGTCCCCCAGATGGCCGACGGTGCCGAGGTCATGGCCGGCATCACGCGCCGCCCAGGCACCTCCTATCCTGTGCTGGTCCCCAACCTCAAAGGCTTCGAGGCGGCAATGGCGGCGAAGGCCCAGGAGGTCGCAGTCTTCGCTGCCGCTTCGGAGAGTTTTTCGCAGCGCAATATCAACTGCTCGATTGCCGAAAGCCTGGCGCGCTTCGCCCCGATGATGGGCGCGGCCAAATCGGCCGGGATCAAGGTGCGGGGCTATGTCTCCTGCGTGCTGGGCTGCCCCTATGAGGGCGAGGTCGCGCCGCAGAAGGTGGCGGAGGTCGCCCTTCGCCTGGCGGAGATGGGTTGCTATGAGATCTCGCTTGGCGACACCATCGGCGTGGGCACGCCGGGCAAGGCAGCGGCGATGATCGAGACTGTCGCACAAACACTACCCATGGAGAGGCTGGCGGTACATTTCCACGATACCTATGGGCAGGCGCTTGCGAATATCCTGGCGGCGCTGGAATGTGGAATCGCAGTCGTGGACAGCTCCGTGGCGGGGCTGGGCGGATGCCCCTACGCGCCGGGAGCGGGCGGCAATGTGGCGAGCGAGGATGTGCTCTACATGCTTCAGGGGCTGAAGATCGAGACGGGGGTTGATCTCGACGCGCTGATCGCGGCGGGAAGATTCATCTCGGAGAAGCTGGGCCGCCCGCCGGTCTCCAAGGTCTCGCGGGCAAGATCCGCCGCGGCCGACCGCGCTGCAGCAAAAGGCGCTTAGGGTCGACATCATGCTGCATCTCATCAAGCTCTGCGTCGGCTGCGACAGCGTCGAGGATCTGGCCGCGTGGCAGCGCAAGCGCTCGCTGCCGCCGGAGCATTGGACGCGCAATCACCCCAAGCGGGCGGCGGAGATCACCGCCGGCGGATCGCTCTATTGGGTGATCAAGGGACAGGTCCGGGTACGTCAGCGGATCATGAAGCTGGAGCGCCGCGAGGATGAGGAGGGTGTGTGGTGCGCTCTCGTTCTCGGGCGGAGGCTGACACGTGTTCAGCCCCGATTCCATCGGCCTTTCCAGGGCTGGCGCTATCTTGAAAACGAGGACGCGCCTCCCGATCTAATCAAGGGCCAGCCCGCCGACGATTTGCCGGAAAAGCTGGCATCCGAGCTTCGGGCGCTGGGTCTTCTGTAATCCACAGAATTCTGAAGTTTCGATAGAAACAGCAGCGATTTGCTCTGGACAGTTGGCATGCCAGAGCCTAAATAGGGCCTTCCGCCGTCGTGAGACGGCAGCCGCCCGCGGAAGCGGGCCCGTGCAGGTTTCTGCACCGCTCTTTTGATTGTCGGCATGCGCCGACGGGGCGCAGAGGGTCACCAAGGCCCGTGAAGGGACTTGGTGGTTCGCGCGTCTTCGGTCGAACGGGCGTTGTTGTTTGACATTGTGGTGAAGAGAGAAGGGATGCGCGGGCGGCGGTCTTGGGCTGGCTTTGGCTGGTTCATTGGACCTGTTGCTTGTGCGTTTCTGGAAGCGAAGAGGGTTTGGCTTTAGCGGGTCTCTGGAGCGATCTGGGGATTTGGCGGGGTCTGGTCTCTTCGTGACGAAAGCGCGTGAAGTGACGGGATCC
>DATFRE010000062.1:0-14840 GCA_035263545.1 Dongiaceae bacterium | reverse complement strand
GGTGCAGAAGATATGGGCATCGTCCTGGGTGAAGGCGCGCACCCGCATGATGCCGTGGATCGCGCCCGAGGGCTCGTTGCGATGGCAGGAGCCGAACTCCGCCAGCCGCAGCGGCAGGTCGCGATAGCTCTTCAGCCCCTGGTTGAAGATCAGGATGTGGCAGGGGCAGTTCATGGGCTTGAGCGCCAGCACGTCATGCTCGGTCTTCACCACGAAGATGCCGTCGCCGAACTTGTCCCAATGGCCCGAGGCCTCCCAGAGGCTGCGGTCGAGAAGCTGGGGCGAGCGCACCTCGGAATAGCCGACACGCTCCAGGCGCTTGCGCAGATAGCCTTCGAGCGTGCGGTAGAGCCGCCAGCCCTTGGGATGCCAGAAGACCGAGCCCACCGCCTCCTCGCCCAGATGGAACAGGTCCATCTCGCGGCCGATGCGGCGATGGTCGCGCTTCTCCGCCTCCTCCAGCATGTGGAGGTAGTCGTCGAGCTGCTTCTGGTCCGGCCAGCAGGTGCCGTAGATGCGCTGGAGCTGCGGGTTCTTGGGATCGCCGCGCCAATAGGCGCCGGCGATCTTGGTCAGCTTGAAAGCCTTGCCGAGCCTGCCCGTGGAGGGCAGGTGCGGGCCCGTGCACATGTCGAGCCAGTTGCCCTGGCGGTAAACCGAGATCTCCTCATCCTCCGGGATCTCGCGCACCCACTCGGCCTTGAAGCTCTCGCCATGCTCGCGGAAATAGGCGGCGATGCGGTCCCGGCTCCAGATCTCGCGCGTGATCTTCTCGTCGCGGTCGACGATCTCGCCCATGCGCTGCTCGATCGCGGCGAAATCCTCCGGCGTGAAGGGCGCGTTGCGGGCGAAGTCGTAGTAGAAGCCGTTCTCGATCGCCGGGCCGAAGGTAATCTGCGTGCCGGGATAGAGCTCCTGTACCGCCTCCGCCAGCACATGGGCGCAGTCGTGGCGCAGCAGCTCGAGCGCGTCGGGATGCTTTGCGGTGACGATCTCAACCGCGGCATCGCGCGCGATGACCGTCGACAGATCCTTCACCACACCGTCGATTTTCACGGCGAGTGCCGCCTTGGCGAGACCCGGGCCGATGGCGGCGGCCAGTTCGGCCCCGGACAGCGGCCGCTCGAACTGGCGGCGACTGCCGTCCGGAAGCGTGACCGAAATCATGGCGTTGAATGCGGGCTCATAAGGAGCGGGAATATCTAAGGCCGGCAAGCAGCCTGTCAAGCCGCCTCACCCGGGACGCTGCCCTGCGCCCACTGCCCGGCATTCAAAGTCGTCATGGTCGGCGAAGGCCGACCATCCACGAGTTGTCTCGTGGCAGTGAAGCGGAGCTAAGCGGCCTTGGCGTCCATCAGGAGGTCGAGGAACACCTCGATCATCGCGGCGGCGGCGGTCGCGCGATTGTAGCGCCGCCGCGCAATGGCGCTGGCCTCGGGGGCGAGAGCCTGGCGCTCGGCCGCGGTGAGGTCGAGCGCTTCGCCGATCGCCTGGGCCAGAGCTTCGCGGTCCTGGGGCGGGACGAGCCAGGTCATGCGGCTCTCGCCGGTCTGCTCGCGCAACAGGGGGCTGTCATAGGCGACCACCGGCCGGCCCATGGCCTGGGCCTCGGCGACCACCCGGGCGAAGCCGGTGCCGTCGGCGCGGGCATAGACCACGACATCGGCCAGCATATAGGCCGCCGGCATGTCACGGCAGTCATCGCCGACCAGCAGCCGGCCCTCGATCCCGTGCTGGCGCGCATGTGCCGCCAGCTCCTGGGTGTAGCCGGGATTGGCCGGCACCTCGGTAGCGAAGACGCAGTGGAGGTCGCGCTGGCGCATCAGCCCCAGGGCTTCGATCAGCGCCCGCTGTCCGCGGGAGCGGGCGAGGCGACCCGGCAGCATGACCACCGGCGGCCCGTCGGGCAGGCGCCAGCTCTGGGCGAGCGAGATGATCCGCTCGGCACTGACCCGGGTCGGGTCGAAGCGCGGCAGGTCGATGCCGGGGCTGATGACCATGGGCCGGCCGTCGGCCGGGCGCTGCTGGCGCGCGAGATGCTCGGCCACGGTGTCGGAGACGGCGATCACCCGCTTGACGCCATCCAGCACCCCGGCGCGCCGGAGATCGGCGAAGGTCTCCGGCGGATAAAGGCTGTGGCAGGTGAGGGTATAGAAGGCGCCCGTCTCCTGGGCCAGCTTCCCGGCAACCCCGGCCACGGTGGGGGAATGGGCGTGAATGATGGAGATCCTGTGCTCCCGGATCAGCTTCGCCAGCCGCCGGGCCGTTATCCATCGCCCGAGGGCATTGTCGCCTGCCAGCTGCATGCCGATATGCGTCGCGCCACAGCGCAGCAGATCAGCCACCAGCCGGCCGCCCCCGGAGACGACGACCGCCCTGCCGCTGGCAGCGACCACGCCGACGGCCGTGTCGACCGCCGCCCGGGCCGGACCGTTGGGCCCGAGATCGGAGACCATTTGCAGCACGCCCAGGCGGTCAGAGAGGGTCGCCCAGAGATCCGTGCTATGGATATCGGCTGCGCCCGGCGAGTTCGGCAATCCGGGTCCCGTCTCCATGAATTCTGCTCAACCCCTTCCAGATGCTGCGATGATTCTAACACGGAGCGATGGTTCCTCAACTGCATATTGTCGGGAATCCGGTGGGAACCCGCCAGGGATAGTGTTTTTGCCCGGTTTGCGCTCCGACATGCAGGGCATCAAGGCAATGGCCCTGGCGGCTCACTGCCGGACCCGGAACCATGCCTTCCTGCGCTTCGACTATTTCGGCCATGGCGCCTCCTCGGGGGATTTCCGGGCCGGGACCATCGGCCGCTGGCTGGAGGATGCCCTCGCGGTGATCGATCGCCTGACCGAGGGGCCGCTGCTCCTGGTCGGCTCGAGCATGGGGGGCTGGATCGCACTCCTGGCGGCGCTTGCCCGGCCCGGGCGCGTGAGGGCGCTTATCGGCATCGCCCCGGCCCCGGATTTCACCGAGGATCTGATCTGGGCCCGCCTCGACGAGGCGCAGCGGCGCGAGCTGTTGGAGCGAGGCGAGCTTGCCGCTCCTTCGGCCTATGAGGCGGATCCCATCCCCTTCACGCTCCGGCTGGTGGAGGAGGGCCGCCGGCATCTGCTGCTGCGCGGGCCTATCCGGCTCTCCTGCCCGGTGCGGCTCCTCCACGGCATGGAGGACCCGGATGTGCCCTATCAGACCTCGCTGCGTATCATGGAGCGGCTGACGGGGACAGAGGCCGTGGTCGAGCTGATCGAGGATGGCGACCACCGCCTCTCCCGCCCGCAGGATCTCACCCGCCTCTTCGCTGCGGTGGATGCGATGGCGGCGCGGTTTCAGGGCTAGCGCGGCTCCGCCGCGAGGATCGCGGCGAGGCCGGCGCGATAGTCGGGATAGGTGAGTCGCACACCAAGCTCCTGCTTGATGCGGTCGTTCCGTACTCGCTTGTTGTCGTCATAGAAGCTGCGCGCCATCTCGCTGAGCTTTGCCTCGCCGAAGGGGACCAGTGGCGGCGGCGCCAAGCCCAGAAGGCTCGCAGCATAAGCGACGACATCGGCAGGCGCCGCCGGGTCGTCGTCGCAGAGATTGTAGATCCCACCGGCCCGCGGCCGCGTCATGGAGGCGCGGAGCACTTGGACGATATCGTCGCGATGGATGCGGCTGAAGACCTGGCCCGGCTTGTCGATGCGCTGGGCCCGGCCGGCCCGCAGCGCATCGAAGGCTGAGCGTCCCGGACCATAGATGCCCGCGAGGCGGAAGATGTGGACGGGTACGCCGAGAGCGGACCATGCGGCCTCGGCGGCGACCCGATGGCGCCCGCGGGGTCCGGTGGGCCGTAATTCGCTCGTCTCGTCGACCCAGCCACCCAGGCGGTCGCCATAGACGCCGGTGGTGGAGAGATAGCCGGCCCAGGAGAGATCCCGTCGCGCGGCGATCGCGGATCGATGAACCTCCAACACCGGATCGCCTGCGTCGTCAGGTGGCACCGAGCTCAGCAGATGGGTGCAGGTAGCGAGCGCCGCCGCGGGATCGGCGAGTGGACGGTTGCGATCGAAGATCCAGGCCTCGATGCCGAGCCGCGCCAGTTCCTCCTGGCGCGCAGCCTCGCGGCAGGTGCCGGTAATCCGCCAGCCCTCGGCCTGGAGCCGGCGGGCGAGGGCGAGGGCGGTGTAGCCCAGGCCGAAACAGAACAGGGAAGGGGACATGGCGATCCGGCTTGCAAATCGGCGGCGAAGGATGGAGCTTGGCGCCACCCTAAGAACCGCAATAAGGCAACTCAAGCCCGTGTGCTCCAAGCCCCGGCATCTGGCCGCAATCCCCGTCGCGATACCTCTCTTGGCACTGTTGTCCGCCATGCCAGCGGCGCGCGCCGATGACCTCGTCCCGCCCGGGCTGTTGGGCGCGCCGGCGCCGGCGCCGGCGCCGCCCGCCCAACCCAACCAGCCGAGCCAGACGGAGATTGACGAGGCCCGGCAATATGCCGACTGCATGAGCCTGGCCCAGAGCGATCCCGAGAAGGCGCTGAAGACGGCGCGGGCCTGGGAGCGCAAGGCCGGCGGGTCGCCGGCGGGCCATTGCGCCGCCGTCGCCCTTGTCGGGCTCGGACACTACAAGGAGGCCGCAGACGCAATGGAGAAGCTCGCGGCAGACGAGCTCAAGGACCGCAAGGATCTTGCCGTCAGCCTCTACGGCCAGGCGGCGCAGGCCTGGGCGCTTGCCAATGACAATGGCCGCGCCGTCAAGGCCGAGACGGCGGCGATCGGGCTCGCGCCCGACAATGCGGATCTCCTGGTCGACCGCGGCATCCTCCTGGCCTCGACCGGAAAGTACTTCGATGCGATCGACGATTTCAGCAAGGCCCATGACATCGCGGGAAACCGCGCCGATATCCTGATCTTCCGCGCCACGGCCTATCGCATGCTGAAGAGCTTCGATCTTGCGAGCGACGATATCGAGCGGGCGATCCAGCTTCAGCCCAGGAACGCCGATGCCTATCTCGAGCGCGGCATCATCCGCATGCTGCAGAAGAACGTCGACGGCGCGAAGGCGGATTGGCAGCAGGTCGTGGCCCTCGGACCCCACACGCCCGCGGCCCAGACCGCCGCGGCCAATCTGAAGCAGCTCGTTCCGCCCCCGGCGGCAGCGCCGGCAAAGGCGCCCGCGGCAGCGACAACCACACCGCCCCCCACGCCGCCAGCGCCGGAGGCTCCGCCCGCCCAGCCCATCAATCCCCAGCTCCCGCTGGACGCCGTGCCGCAGTAGCGACACAGCAGGCGCGGTGCTCTGTCTTCCCTCTCCCGCTTTAAAGCGCGGGAGAGGGGAAACTCTCCTTCCTAGAAATCCAGATCGGCGTAGTGCCGCGGCGGCGGGGCGCCGGGCAGGTGGTCGCCGAGAAGCGGGCGGAAGCTCGGGCGCGACTTGACCCGGGCATACCAGTCCTTGGCCTCGGGATGGGCATCCCAAGGTATGTCGCCCAGATAGTCGACCACCGAGAGATGGGCGCCGGCGGTGATGTCGGCCAGCGAGAACTGATCGCCTGCGAGCCAGCTCCGCCGATCGGCGAGCCAGGCGATGTATTGCAGGTGGATATGGAGATTGGCGTTGGCGAGGCGGATCGCCTGGGAATCCGGCTGACCGCTGCGCACCAGCCGCTTCATGATCTTCTCTTCCAGCAGACGCCCCGTCACCTCGCGATCGAACTTGAGATCGAACCAGCCGACGAGCCGGCGCACCTCGGCGCGGCTTCCGGCGTCGCGGCCCAGCAAAGCCGGCTCGGGATAGACCTCGTCGAGATATTCGGAAATGGCATGGCTGTCGGCGACCACGGCGCCCTGCTCCTCCACCAGCACCGGAACCTCGCCGCTGGGATTGAGATGCAGGAGTTCCTCGCGCCGATCGCCGGGTCGCTCATCGACGAGCTCGAAGGCCAGATTTTTCTCCCGCAGCAGCACGCGCAGCTTGCGGGAAAAGGGATCGAGGGCGAAGTGATGGAGGCGGCGCATGGGCCCGCAGTCTAGTGTCAGGGAGCGCGGATTCGGAACATGAATTTCGCTACTCCGCGAATGACATTTCGCTGCCCTTCACAAAATCGTTAGGGGCAAATCCGCGCTCGCCTTCGCCTCGTAGACATGATCGATCGCAGCTACGGGCCATTCCGGCCCAGCCGATCTCCTTATCGGGGAGAACGAATCATGCTCTTGCTTCCTTCGAAATCTGCCGGCCTCCTGGCCAGCCGGCGCAGCTTTCTCAGCGGCGGCGGCCAGGCGGTGCTCTCGGCGACGGCGGTCGCGCTGATCGCTGGTTGCGCTGCCAAGGCGGATACGATGCGCACGCAGACGGCCGAGGTGTCGAAGTCCGATGTCGACATCCTCAATACCGCGCTTGCTCTCGAATATGAGGGCATCGCCGCCTATCAGGTTGGCGCCGAAAGCGGCCTGCTGCAGCCCAATGTGCTGAAGCTCGCCGTCGGCTTCCAATCCGACCACAAGCAGCATGCCGATGCGCTGGCCAAGGCCATCACCAAGCTCGGCGGCACGCCGGCGCAGTCGAAGACCGTCGCGCAATACAACTTCCCGACCTCGACGCTCAAGAACCAGACCGATGTGCTGCGCTTCGCCGCCGGGCTGGAGGAGGGCGCGGTCAACGCCTATGCAGGCGCGATCCCGCTTTTCGCAGACAAGGATCTCGCAGGCGCCGGCGCCTCGATCCTGGGCTCCGAATCCATGCATTGGGCGATCCTGCGCTACGCGCTCGGCGACCAGCCGCCCACCCTGGCCTTCGTCGGCCAATCCTATTGAGGCCATGCCGGCGGCCGAGCCCGATCGGCCGCCGGCGCCTTCTCCGAAGAGAGAGCTTCCATGCTGAGACGCTGTTTCGGCCTGCTCCTGCTCGCCTCGGTGCTCGCGGCCGGCGCGGGGCCAGCATATGCGGCGGGCGATCCCGCGCACGGCGAGCAGGTCTACCACCGCTGCCAGGGCTGCCATTCCATCGACCGCAACCGCATCGGCCCGATGCATAAGGGCCTGTTCGGCCGCAAGGCCGGCAGCGTGCCGGACTTCGACTACTCCGATGCCATGAAGAACTCCGGCATCGTCTGGACAGAGGTAACCCTCGACCAGTTCCTCCAGGGGCCACGCAAGATGGTGCCCGGTACCAAGATGACCTTCGTGGGCATTCCCAAGCCCCAGGACCGCGCCGACCTCATCGCCTATCTCGAGGCGGCGACGAAGCCCTAAAACAACCGCCCCAGCATGCAAGTGCATCCGTCGCAATTGAGGTTGCGAGACACTTTGTGCGGGATGCTCAGGAAGGGCGAAATGATACGGTGATTCTCCATAAGCGCACGCCGAGTTTGAAAGGTGCCCGATAGGGATTTTTGTCCAATGCAAGCGACGCCCACGTCTGTTTTAACAGGGTTGCGTATCGCTTTGTCGGGATCATCGATGCTTGTAGTATGTAGTGGAAAATTCTGTTGAACCAGTACATCGCGGCGGGCGGCAATGAGCCCAACAGAGGCGTGGGGTATCCCTCTCCCGAAACTGCCGGCGCTTGATAAGAAAGACGTCAGGGCCATCCGTGGCTTCTTCCCGGGCAAGATACTCGGCCGTACAGCGGCATTGCTATCGCTAGTCTTGCTCATCATCGGTTTCGCTGGTGCTGTCGATCTGAGTCTGAGGCAATTTCTCAATGTGGGGTTGTCACCCCGTTGGCTCTACTATTTGCTTCTGTTCGGGTTGCCACTCCTCACGGTCACGGTCCAAATAGCGGTCGAGTGGCGCGCCGAGCGGAACCGCCGTGCGCTGCAGATGCTTGCAGTCCGAGTAGATACCCAGCAAGCCGGCTATTTCCGCATCGGCCCCTATCTAAACACCCTCGATGACCGATCTAAGTTCAGCCGTGCAGATAAGGCGCATGAGAAGATCCTGGAGTGGATTGAGCGATCGGTCGAGCCCTGTCTGTACCTCACTGGCGATTCCGGTTCGGGGAAAAGTTCACTACTGAACGCGTTTGTTCTGCCTACATTGCGCGAACGTGGATGGGTGGTCGTCGAAACCCGAGTTTGGCAGGATGCAATGGCAGCGCTACGTGCAGCACTCGCGCGAGCAGCTGACACGAAGCGAGGCCGGGAGAGTGATTCTCAGGACGTTCGGAATCTACTCAAAGCAGTTATGAAACGAACGGGCGCAAGACTGCTGATCGTCGTAGATCAGTTCGAGGAATTTATCATATTGGGCAAGTCGGAACAGCAACGGGAATTCGCCGACCTGCTTGCCAGCCTGAACTCCGCTCCGATCACCGGGATAGTACTGCTACTGACCCTGCGCAGCGACTATCAGACTTTTCTGGAGGATATCGGCTTACCGCCGCCTCGGCACAACGAGAATTTCTATCAGGTCGCTAGATTTACGCTTGCGACAGCGAGCGCATTCATGGTGCGATCGGGTCTGGATCTGCGACCCGCCGCGCTCGACCGCTTGTTGGTGAGTGCTGCCGAACTAGACGACACTCCGGGCCTAGTGAGACCCATCACCTTGAATGTGATCGGTCACGTACTCGCGTCCAGCCATATAGCCCCCTCGCTCGACGCCGGTCGGTTGGTGCAGCACTATATCAAGCAGACTGTCGATCAACCCGCCATTCGTGGCTTTGTGCCCTTGATTTTGGAACAGCTGGTCACCTCGCAGCACACCAAACAGCCACGCTCGGAGCAGGAGCTAGCTGCGGCAACTGGTCTGCGCCATGGTGAAGTACGATCCGCACTGAATGGTCTTGGGGTGGCGGCGCTCGCCCGTCCCCTCGATCCCGCGCATGGGGTATGGGAACTATCGCACGACTTCGTTGCGCGCGCGGTGGCTCGCTACCTTGGGCGTCGTCCGCGCGATCTATTGCTGCATGCAGGTGCCTATGTCGCGCCCGTGTTGCTTGCGATGACGCTACTGGCAATTGCCGTCGTCTCGGGGAACAATCTCAGCTTTGTCGACCTCAAATCACAATTGGCCGATCTCGGTTTCACAATTACGCCTAGGGGTAGCGGTATTTCTCTAAAGACGAATTATTTGTTTGATCCGGCAAACTTTTCCAAAGCGACCCCGCTCCTTACTAGACTATCACACCTCACCCGAATATATGCGTTCGACTTGAGTGGAACGCAGGTCGCGCATATAGAACCGCTGGAGGACCTTACGAGCCTGGAGGCGCTCGATCTAAATTTTACGAAAGTCTGGTCTGTGAATGCATTGGCAAACTTGACTGCGCTACAAACGCTGAGTCTGAAAAATACGAAGATATTATCTGTGGAACCGCTGAAGAACCTGACCGCTTTGCGGACCCTCGATCTGGATTTTACCAATATCGGATCTGCGGAACCTTTGGCTCATCTCGTTGCTCTGCGCTCGCTCAAACTGATCAATACCGGAGTGGTATCCGTGGAGGCGTTGAAGGATCTTGCCGCGCTAGAGATACTCAGCCTGAGCGATACGCAGCTTTCGTCCGTGGACGCACTGAAGAGTCTTATGAAGTTGCAAATGCTCGACTTGGGCGGCACGAAAGTGTCATCCGTTGACCCGCTAAAGGAACTTACTCGTCTA
The DNA here is from genome assembly GCA_035263545.1 of Dongiaceae bacterium. Classification (GTDB taxonomy): domain Bacteria; phylum Pseudomonadota; class Alphaproteobacteria; order Dongiales; family Dongiaceae; genus DASXQK01. Next base: position 5,262 of record DATFRE010000062.1, on the reverse strand, counting down.
CAGACGCTCTACTTAAACTTCACGCAAATCACATCGGTGGCGCCATTGAAGAATCTCACGGCGCTGCGGGCGCTTTATCTGAATTTTACGCAGATCGAGTCCGTGGAGGCGTTAAAGGACCTCACCGCCCTGCAAACGCTCGACCTAAGCCACACTCAGATAACGTCCGTGGAGCCTTTGAAAGGCCTTACCGCATTGCAGTCGCTCGACCTCACCGCTACAGGGATCGTGTCTGTGGAACCCTTGGAGGCTCTCCCGGCCCTGCGGACGCTCAGTCTGACCGCTACGGCAGTCCAGACGGCGGCGCTTGACCATTTCAGAGTATATCGGAAGGACCATGGATTGCCGCCAGTCGTCCTTTTTGGCAGATGAAGCGGCAAACAACCGGCAGTTTTGGAAACTGTCTGAGTTGGCAGATGAGAGTATGCAGTGACTCCCGCTCTATTACGCGCACGGCATAGACTCTTCTGCGATATCGTCTTGGTGGCAAGCCTAAGGACCCGCGCTCTCCCGCCCTCGGGAGGGCCAATCATTGAGTAACCCTGAGCAAAGAGCGGTTGCTACTCCCCATTCCTCTACAAAAACTAATGTGGGACTGAAGGTTACGCTAAGGCCCGCGGGACCATCTTTTCCTTACCCACAGGCGCGAAAGGGGCGCCGTTGCGGAGAACAGGACGAGAAAAAGGAGTTAGGTCCTCATGATGAGCAACAAGCAGCGCGGGCGCCGGAAGGGCTACATGCTCTCCGCTGCCCTATTGGCAACGACCGTCCTCGGCGGTGGGGGGATCCTCCTGTCGTCCGCCCTGGCCGATTCAACCCCGGCACCGCTCTCGGCACCCGTGATGGGCGCTCAGGCCGGCTTCGCCGATCTGGTGACGAAGGTCAAGCCGGCGGTAGTCAATATCGCCAGCGACGGCAAGAAGCTTGGCGGCGGCGAGCAGGATCAACAGCAGCAGATGCCGCAGATCCCCGGCATGCCCGGCCAGAATGACCAGCAGGATTCCCAGCCGAAGCAGCATGCGCTGGGTTCCGGCTTCATCATCGACCCGGCCGGCTATGTCGTGACCAACAACCATGTCATCGATGGCGCGGACAAGATCACCGTGAACCTCGACGACGGCAGCAGCTACACAGCCAAGTTGGTTGGCCGCGATGCCAAGACCGATCTGGCGCTGCTGAAGATCGAGGCCGGCAAGCCGCTGCCCTATGTCACCTTCGGTGACTCCGGCAAGGCCCGGGTCGGCGATTGGGTGATCGCGGTCGGCAACCCCTTCGGCCTGGGCGGCACGGTGACTGCCGGTATCGTCTCGGGGCATGACCGCAACATCGACTCCGGCCCCTATGACGACTTCCTGCAGATCGACGCGCCGATCAATCCGGGCAACTCGGGCGGCCCGCTGTTCAACCAGTCCGGCCAGGTGATCGGCATCGATTCGGCCATCTACTCGCCGAATGGCGGCAGCGTCGGCATCGGCTTCGCCATCCCGTCGAACCTCGCCTCCGACGTCGTCGCGCAGCTTCGCGACAAGGGGACGGTGGCTCGCGGCTGGCTCGGCATCCAGATGCAGCCGATGACCGAGCAGCTCGCCAAGGCCATGGGTCATGGCGGCAAGGATGAGGGCGTGCTGGTGAACGAGGTCCAGCCGGACTCCCCGGCCTTGGCGGCCAAGGTGATGCAGGGCGATATCATCACCGCCTATAACGGCACCGCCATCAAGACCCCGCGCGACCTCGCCATGGCGGTGGCCAAGACCCCGGCCGGCACCAAGGCAAAGCTCAAGGTCTGGCGCAACGGCCAGGAGCAGACCCTCGATGTCGCCATCGGGACCCAGGCGCCCGAGAAGGTGGCCGCGGCGGCGAGCGACGACCAGAACTATGCCCCGGTGGGCATGGCTTTGGCGCCGCTGACCCCCGACGCCCGCAGCCAGTTCGGCCTCGGCCCGAATGTCGACGGCGTCGTCGTCGCCAAAGTGACGCCCAACAGCCACGCGGCGGAGAGCGGCGTGCAGGCGGGTGACGTGATCGTCCGGGTCGGCAGCGACGCGGTGAAGACCCCGGCCGAGGCGGCGGCAAAGATCCATGCCGCCCAGAAGGCCAAGAAGGACGCCGTGCCGCTGCTCGTCAGCCGGGATGGCACCACCTACTACCTGGCGCTCCAGCTGGTTAACAGCTGATCGCCTCCGACGCCGACGGAGCTGACATGGAGGGGGCCGGGACGATAATCTGTCGTCCCGGCCCGTTCTCTGGAAGGCTCATGAAGGTATTGCTGGTCGAGGACAACGCCCAGGTTACGCAGTTCGTAAGGCGGGGGTTGGAGGAAGACGGTCACACCGTCGACCACGCGGATAACGGCCGGGACGGGCTCTTCATGGCCTCGACCGGCCAATACGACATCATGATCCTCGACCGCATGTTGCCGGGTGGGATCGACGGTCTCGCGATCGTCGATTCTCTGCGCAAGACCGGCAATAAGACGCCCATCCTGATCTTGAGCGCGCTCGCCGCGGTGGACGACCGGATCCGCGGCCTCAAGGCCGGCGGCGACGATTATCTGACCAAGCCTTTCGCCTTCGGCGAGCTCTCGGCGCGGCTCGATGCACTCATCCGCCGCTCCCAGGGCGTGGGGGTCAGGACCGAGCTCGCGGTCGCCGATCTGCGCCTCGATCTGCTCAGCCGCAAGGTGACGCGGCGCGGCAAGCCGATCACCCTCCAGCCACGGGAATTCAAGCTCCTCGAATATCTGATGCGCCACGCCGACCAGGTGGTGACGCGCACGATGCTGCTGGAGAATGTCTGGGAGTATCACTTCGACCCCCAGACCAACATCATCGACATGCATATCAGCAAGCTGCGCCAGAAGATCGATGCCGGCTTCGACAAGCGCCTGCTGCACACGGTCCGCGGAGTCGGCTACCGGCTCGCGGCCAATGACTAGCACCGACACCCGCCCTCTCCCGCGCTTCGGAGCGGGAGAGGGAGGGGACCCATCGCGAGGCGATGGGGAGGGTGGGGGTTCGCCAAGCACCCTGGCGCCAACGCCCTCACCCGGCGTTGCAGCCCTCAATCCCCACCCATGACGGACGACTCGAATCTCGGCCGCATCCTGCGCTCCGCCTCGGTGCGCATCGCCCTCAGCTATGCCGTAGTCTTCATCGTCTCGACCTTGCTGCTGGTCGGATATCTCTGGTGGCAGACGGCGAGCTATCTGGAGCAGGAGACCGATGCGGTCATTCTCGCCGACACGCGCGCCATCGGCGACCGGCTGCGTGATTTCGGCCTGCCGGGCGCACTCGAGGCCATCAATGATCGCCTGAAGCTCGCCGCCGACGAGCATGCAATCTATCTGCTGACGGATCCGCTGCTGACCCCCGTGGGCGGCAATCTCTCCGCCTGGCCAGCCCAGGTCGGGCGCGATCCGGGCTGGTACGAGATCAAGGTGGAGCAGAACGGGAAGCTGCACGCGACTCGCATCCTCAACGTCAATTTGCCCGCCGATTTTCACCTCCTGGTCGGGCGCGATATCCAGGACCGGGCCGCGATCCGCGATGTGATCCTGAACGGCCTCGCCTCGGCGGCCATCGCCGCCCTGATTTTGGCGGTGGCGGGCGGCATCATGGTGCGCCGCGCGGTGTTCCGGCGGGTCGAGACGATCAACCGCACGGCGGCCGCCATCGTCCAGGGCGATCTGGCCCGGCGCGTGCCCACCACCAGCTCCGCCGACGAGTTCGATCAGCTCTCCGGCACGATCAACGAGATGCTGGACCAGATCCAGCTCCTGATCGAAGGGATCCGCGGCGCCTCCGACGCCATCGCCCATGACCTGCGCACGCCGCTCGCCGAGATGCGGGCCCGGCTCGAGGCGCTGTTGCACAGCCGCCCGCCGCCCGAGGCGACCTTCGAGGAGATCGCCAAGACCATGGGCGATATCGACCGGCTCATCGCCGTGTTCAACGCCCTGCTCCGGCTCGCCGATATCCGCTCCGGCGTGCGGCGCTCCGGATTCCGCGATGTCGAGATCGATCGCATTCTCGCCGATGTGGTGGAGTTCTACGGGCCCATGGCGGAGGAGAAATCCATGGCCCTCGAGCCGGAGGCGCCGGCAGGTGCTGCGCCCGTCGTGATCAAGGGCGATCCGGACCTCCTGGCCCAGGCGATCGGCAATCTTCTCGATAATGCCATCAAATATGCGCCTGCCGGCAGCAAGGTCTCGGTCGGCCTGGTGCGCACGCCCGAGCGCCTGCTGCGCCTGGAGGTCCGCGACAGCGGACCCGGCATTGCCCAGAGTGAGCGCGAGCTTGTGACGCGGCAGTTCTATCGCGGCAGCCAGGATAACGTGCCGGGAACGGGCCTCGGCCTCAGCCTCGTGCTCGCCGTGGTCCATCTTCATGGCGGGCGGCTCGAGCTCGCGGACAATCATCCAGGTCTCCTGGCGGCATTGATTCTGCCACTGTCCGCTGAGCCGCGCGGCGCCACATTAGCGCTGCCTCAATAAACGATAACTGGTGCCGGATACCCGTTCGCGTGTGAATGATCGCGCTGTGCGGCGATCGTCTTCCCCTCACGACGCCCCCGCATGGTACCGGGAAGTTGCGGGACCTGCGCTCCAGGCATTTCCCCAAAGATGCCTGAGCCATCCCGCAGCTTTCCGGGCGCTCTCGACGGCGCCCCTGCCAATAACCGTGGGGCCGTCGCTGGCGCGCAGCGCGAGCCTCACGGTCGCCGGGGAGCCGCGGGACAAAGGTTCGGAGGGAAACCTAGGGAGGCTGAAAGTCCCGCCGGCTCCCCGGTGCCGGCTCTTGCGATCGTGCCCCCCACAATCCGCGGAATCCGCTAGTCCGGCGCTCTCTCCTCCGCCAGCCCGAAGACGCGATGCGCGGCGGCGAAGCCTGGCAGCATGAACTCCCCGAGTGCAGCGAGCTCGCCCATGCAATGGCCGGCGAAATCCTCGGAGGCAAGGATGCTGCGGCCGAGGCGGCTTGCGAGCTTCTCCAGCCGGGCCGCGAGATTGACCGCCGGGCCGATGCAGGTGAAATCGAGCCGGCTGGCGCCGCCGATATTGCCGTAGAGCACCTCGCCCAGATGAAGCGCGAGGCCGAATCGCACCGGCTCGGTCTCGAGGCCGGCATTGCCCAATGCTCCGATCTTCTCCCGCGCTTCGCGCGCCGCGGCAAGCGCGCGGGCGCAGGTCGCTTCCCTGCGGCCCTGATCGCCGGCGATATCGAAGATTGCCAGCAGCCCGTCGCCCATGAACTTCAGCACCTC
>DATFRE010000061.1:0-6800 GCA_035263545.1 Dongiaceae bacterium | reverse complement strand
CCAGAGGAGGGGAAGGCCGATGCCATAAGAAAGCGATCAATGCCCTATATCACTATGGGTGCTTTATCCAATCGCGCCTTCTGCCCCCTGGATCGCTTATCGCAAGGCATGCACCTACTCCGCTGTCGCGCGAATCCATCTTCGTCGCGCGCCGGAGTGATTCGCATGCTCAATACCTACAGACTGCAGCAGCTTCCGCCACGTCGGCAGCGCCCCGACATCTTCAGCATCATGGTCGAGCCCCGTCCCGCGGGGCCGGTGATCGGCTTCTATCATGACCTGCCCATCGCCGAGCGGGGTCGTCGATCTGTTCGGCCGCTGCTTCACCTATGCCGGTATCATCGGCCGGCGGTGGGACGGGCAATACGAGGTCGACAGTTTGAAGTCCGGCCAGTTCATCGTCGAGCCGGGCATCGTCTACGACCTCGAGGCCGGCGCCAGCCGGGGCAAGCAGAAGGAGCCGCCGGAGCCGCCCCAGCCCCAGACCCAGGAGGGCCGCCGGGTCTTCGCCCAGATCGGCCTGACCCTGGCGCTCTTCCTGACCGGGTCGCTTGCGATCCACCTCCTGCTCCGGGTCTTCAACGCCGGCTAGAGCCGGGATTTTGATGAAATCCTTATGGCTTCGCCGGCCCGGCCGTCTCGTTCCCTTACCGGACGCTCGCTAGATTCTCGGTACGGCGCCGCTTCGCGCCGGTTCAGAGGTCGCGGCCATGAACAGCCTTGTCCAGCACGACACCACCTTTCCCGCCTGGCTGACGCTCTCCAGCGCGTGGGAGCAGTCGATGGAAGATCCCGAAGAGATCAAATCGGTGATCGGCCGGAATCTATGCCGGCTCCGGGAGAAGCGCGGTCTCGCCCGGCGCGCTCTGGCGAGGCTCGCCCAGTCGGATTCCCATACCTTGCGGGAGATCGAGGAGGGCCAGCGTCTCCCCGATATCGGCCTGATCTGGCGCCTCGCCCGCGTGCTCGAGGTTTCCAGCACGGCTTTCCTGGAAGCGGAGTCCTGACGACACCGTGCGACGCCGTATGGCGGCACCGTCCTCGGGCCTTTCGTCGCTGAAAAAGGAAGGCCCGTCTCCGGGCTCTCTTTGCCATAAGCGCGGGGGATCACGCCTGGCGAGTGGATGAAGATCGGCCTAGGCCGCTTTCCGCGACCGCGGAGGTTCATCGATAAAGACGGTGCAGGGCAGGTCGAGGGCGCGGGCAAGCTTCCAGAGCAGCTCCACCCCGGGAAAGCGGCGGTCGATGGCCAGCTCCTCCAGCATAGCCGGTGGGACCCCGGCGCGTCCCGCCAGAGCGTCGTAGGAGAGCCCGCGCTCCTGCATGAGCCGCAGAAGATTGGCCCGCACGATGTCGCCGATATCCGCTTCCGCCGCCGGCGATTCGCCAGGAGCATCCGGAGCGTGTCGCGTAAAGATTCCGAAACTGCCGTTCATGGGAGTTCTTCGGATTTCTGTTGGACCTGCCCGAAAGTGGCACGGACCGGCTAAAGGAACGAGAGGGAGAAGGAGCCCTCGATATAAGAACGGCATAGCAGCGGCCGCGACCCCGGCTATGCGCGCAAGATGGACATGCCCGGTGGTCCCTCTCGTTCCTTTATGCGCCTGCGATCACATAGCCTCCAAGCGGCGCGTTGCCGCTCGAGGAGAACGTGCGATGTCGATCTTTCATAGAATCCACATCCCTGCGAGACCAGCCGCCGCCGTTGCGCAGGCGGCCGATCCGGAGGTGGACATGCGCGATTCGATCGGCCGGAACCTGACCCGGCTTCGCGACCAGCGGGGCCTCTCTCTGCTGGATCTGGCCACGCTCTCTCACGTCAGCTACTGGACTCTCCAGGAGGTAGAGCTCGGCCGCGAGCTACCCAGCGTCGAGGTGCTTTGGAAACTGGCCCGGGCGCTGAAGGTCCCGTGCGACGCCTTTCTGGAGGCGCCGGCACCGGAGCAGGCGGGAAGCACGGCCCTCGGCTGAGGCTCCCCGGCCGCTCCGCAGCAGCGAGCGAGATGTCAGTTCGGTTACTTATGATTTCTTTATGCCGACACCGATACGACTCTCTCGACCTTTAATGATCGCGACCTTTATCTTGTTGCGCCGCAGCAAACTTGTCTTCCCCTGTTCTAGATCCATTTCCTGAAATCGGGCTAGCGTAGGGTTGCATGCGGCCAAGGCCGGCCAAGCGCTGCCTAAATGGTTCGATGGAGAGTTGGGAATGTTGGATATCGCCATGATTGTCATGGGGGTCGTCATGTTCGTGCTTCCGCTCGGCTATGCCCCCCTCTGCGACAAATTGATGTAACCGGAGCCCTGCCATGTTGTTCGACTACATCCTCGGCGGCAGCGTGTCGCTCGGCATCCTCGTCTACCTGATCGTCGCGCTCGTGCGCCCGGAAAAGTTCTAAGGAACGACCATGACTGCCAACGGACTTCTGCAGATCGCCGTCTTCTGCGCCTTCGTGACGGTGACCGCGATCCCGCTGGGCCACTACATGGCCCGCGTTTTCACCGGCGAGCGCACCATCCTCAGCCCCGTGCTCGGCCCCGTGGAGCGCGTGATCTACGCGCTCTCTGGAATCGACCCGAAGAAGGAGCAGCACTGGCTGAGCTACGCCTTCGCGGTGCTGATGTTCCACGTCTTCGCCTTCGTCTCGCTCTACGCCCTGCTGCGGCTGCAGTCTTTCCTGCCGTTCAATCCCCAGGGCATGAGCGGGATGGAGCAGACCCTGGCGCTCAACACGGCCGTGAGCTTCACCACCAACACGAACTGGCAGAACTACGGCGGCGAGGCGACCCTCAGCTACTTCTCCCAGATGGCGGGACTCACCGTCCATAACTTCGTCTCGGCCGCAGCCGGCATCGTCGTCGTCATCGCCCTCATCCGCGGCTTCATCCGCCGGTCGGCACAGTCCATCGGCAATTTCTGGGTCGATCTCACCCGCTGCTGCCTCTATATCCTGCTGCCCTTCTCGATCGTGCTGACTCTGATCCTCGTGTGGCAGGGCATGCCGCAGAACCTGGGTGGCTATGTCGATGCCACGACGCTCGAGGGCGCCAAGCAGACCATCGCCCAAGGGCCCGTCGCCTCCCAGATCGTCATCAAGACCGTGGGCACCAATGGCGGCGGCTTCTTCAACGTCAACGCCGCCCATCCCTACGAGAACCCAAATGCGCTGACGAACTTTCTCACCATGTGGATGGAGTTCCTGATCGGCGCCGCCCTCGTCTTCACCTTCGGGCGCATGGTCGGCAACATGCGTCAGGGCTGGGCCCTCTACGGCGTCATGGGCATCCTCTTCCTCTGCGGCGCCCTGACTGCCTATTGGGCCGAAGGCAACGGCAATCCGGCCTTCGCCAAGCTCGGCGTCGACCAGAGCTACAGCCAGCTCCAGGCCGGTGGCAACATGGAGGGCAAGGAGGTCCGTTTCGGGATCACCAATTCCGCCATGTTCGCGACCACGACCACGGACACCTCGGACGGCGCGGTCAATTCGATGCATGACAGCTATACGCCGATCGGCGGCCTCGTGCCGATCGTCAACATGCAGCTCGGCGAGATCATCTTCGGCGGTGTCGGCTGCGGTCTCTACGGCATGCTGCTCTTCGCCATCGTCGCGCTCTTCGTTGCCGGCCTCATGGTCGGGCGCACGCCGGAATATCTCGGCAAGAAGCTGGAGGCGCGGGAGGTCAAGATGGCGATGCACGCCATGCTTTCGGTGCCGCTGGCGACTCTGGGCTTTGCGGCGCTGGCGACCGTGCTGCCCGCCGGGCTGGCGGGGCCGGAGAATGCGGGGCCGCATGGCTTCAGCGAGATCCTCTATGCCTATGTCTCGCAGAGCAACAACAACGGCAGCGCCTTTGCGGGCCTCACCGGCAACACGCCCTTCTACAATCTGACGGGCGCGATCGCGATGATGATGGGGCGGTTCCTGATCATGGTCCCCGTGCTCGCGATCGCCGGCTCTCTGGCCGCAAAGAAGCTGGTGCCACCCTCGGCGGGCACCTTTCCGACGGATAACGGCCTGTTCGTGGGTCTTCTGATCGGCGTCATCTTCATCGTCGGCGGCTTGATCTATTTCCCTGCCGACGTGCTCGGGCCCTTCGTCGAGCATCTGCAGATGAACGCCGGCACACTTTACTGAGGCAAGGAATCATGAACGACACAGCATCGGTGACCACCGTGAGCCAGAGCGTCGCGCCCCGCCGGCGCGCCGTGGCCGGGATCTCCTCGGAGATCCTGGTGAGCGCGGCCTGGGACGCCTTGCGCAAGCTCAACCCGCGGACGCTCGCCCGCAATCCGGTCATGTTCGTGGTCGAGATCGTCTCGGCGCTGACCACGGTCATCCTGATCCGCGACATCGTCCTTGGTCATGGCGGGATCGGCTTCACCGCCCAGATCGTCTTCTGGCTCTGGTTCACGGTGATCTTCGCCAATTTCTCCGAGGCGGTGGCCGAGGGCCGCGGCAAGGCCCAGGCCGAGAACCTGCGCCGGACCCGCACCCAGACCCAGGCCAAGCGCCTCGGGCAGGCCGCGGGGCGCCAGTTCGAGGTCGTCTCCGCCCTCGATCTCAAGGAGAGCGATCTGGTGCTGGTCGAGGCCGGCGACATGATCCCCAGCGACGGCGATGTCATCGAGGGCGTGGCCTCGGTCGATGAATCAGCCATCACCGGCGAATCCGCCCCGGTCATCCGCGAGAGCGGCGGCGACCGCTCGGCGGTCACCGGTGGCACGCGGGTGCTCTCGGACTGGGTCAAGGTCCGCATTACCGCCGCCCCGGGCTCGACCTTTCTCGACCGCATGATCGCGCTGGTCGAAGGGGCGGTGCGCCAGAAGACCCCGAACGAGATCGCCCTCAACGTGCTCTTGGCCGGCATGACGATCATCTTCGTCTTCGCCACGGTCACCATTCCGAGCTTCGCCAGCTATGCCGGGGGTGCCGTGCCGGTCGTCATCCTGGTGGCGCTGTTCGTGACCCTGATCCCCACCACCATCGGTGCCTTGCTCTCGGCCATCGGCATCGCCGGCATGGATAGGCTGGTCAAGTTCAACGTGCTCGCCATGTCCGGCCGCGCCGTGGAGGCGGCGGGCGACGTCGATACCCTGCTGCTGGACAAGACCGGCACCATCACGCTCGGTAACCGCCAGGCCGCCGAGTTCCTGCCGCTGGCGGGCATCACCCCCCAGGAGCTTGCCGAGGCGGCCCATCTCTCCTCGCTCAGCGACGAGACGCCGGAGGGCCGCTCCATCGTCGTGCTGGCGAAGGAGAAATATGGGCTGAGAGCCCATGACATGGCCCAGCTCCAGGCGCGTTTCGTGCCCTTCTCCGCCCAGACCCGCATGAGCGGCGTCGATATCGGCGGCAGCTCGATCCGCAAGGGCGCGGTGGATGCCGTGGTTGCCTATGTCCGCGAGGCGGCCAAGAACCCGAACATGCCGGCGCCCGCCCAGCTGACGGAGATCACCGAGAAGATCAGCCGCGCCGGCGGCACGCCGCTGGCCGTCGCAAGGGACGGCAAGGTCCTGGGCGTCATTCATCTGAAGGATGTGGTCAAGGGCGGCATCAAGGAGCGCTTCGCGGAGCTGCGCCGCATGGGCATCCGCACCGTCATGATCACCGGCGACAACCCGCTGACCGCCGCCGCGATCGCGGCGGAGAGCGGCGTCGACGATTTCCTGGCCCAGGCGACGCCGGAGGACAAGCTCGCCCTCATCCGCAAGGAGCAGGCGAACGGCAAGCTGGTCGCCATGTGCGGCGACGGCACCAATGACGCTCCGGCGCTGGCCCAGGCCGATGTCGGTGTCGCCATGCAGACCGGAACCCAGGCCGCCCGCGAGGCCGGCAACATGGTCGACCTCGACAGCGACCCGACCAAGCTGATCGAGGTGGTGATGATCGGCAAGCAGCTCCTCATCACCCGCGGCGCGCTGACGACCTTCTCCATCGCCAATGACGTGGCCAAGTATTTCGCCATCATCCCGGCGATGTTCGCCGCCCTCTATCCGAGCCTCGGCGTGATCAACGTGATGCGGCTGCATTCACCGCAAAGCGCCATCCTCTCGGCGATCATCTTCAACGCCTGGATTATCATCGCCTTGATCCCGCTGGCCTTGCGCGGCGTCCGCTATCGCCCGCAGAGCGCTGGCCACTTGCTGCTGCGCAACCTGCTGATCTACGGCGTCGGCGGCGTCATCGTCCCCTTCATCGGCATCAAGGCGATCGACATCGTCATCAATGCCATTGGCCTGATCTAAGGAAGACTCCCATGCTGACTCAAATCCGTCCCGCCATCGTCATGGTCATCGTCATGACCGTTATCCTGGGAATTGCCTATCCTCTGGCGATGACCGGGGTTTCCGGCCTTCTCTTTCCCTTCCAGGCGGGCGGGAGCCTGCTCTACGGCAAGGACGGCAAGGTCATCGGCTCGGCGCTGATCGGCCAGAACTTCACCAGCCCGAAATACTTCCATGGCCGGCCCTCGGCGATCATGGGCACGGACAGCGCCGGAAAGCCGGTCGCAACACCCTACGACGCCTCCAACTCCTATGGCTCGAATCTGGGGCCGACCTCCAAGACCCTGATCGACCGGGTGACCGCGGATACGGCCAAGCTCAAAGCCGAGAACCCGGGCCAGCCCGTGCCCATCGATCTGGTGACCACCTCTGGCAGCGGGCTCGACCCGGACATCACCCCGGCGGCTGCCTATTTCCAGGTGCCGAGGGTCGCCAAGGCCCGCAACCTGCCGGAAGACCAGGTCCGCCAGCTCGTCGCCGATCATATCGAGGGCCGCTTCCTGGGTTTGCTGGG
>DATFRE010000060.1:0-3384 GCA_035263545.1 Dongiaceae bacterium | reverse complement strand
GACAATTCGAGAGACGCCGGTGACAGAGCCCATCGACGAGGCCAATATGGGCGGAACGACCGCATCATATTGACGACCATCCATGCTGATCGAACGGGCCGATTTCGCGGCCCTGGACATCCTCACCGCCCATCGCCGGAGCTGCTGGGAGCGCCAGCGGGACTATGTGGCCGCCTGCTCGCCGCTCCACCAGCGGGCCTATGGCGCGAAGCCTTTGCCGCGCCGCCTGAAGGAATTCGCCGAGGCGCCCTTGATCGACAAGGAGATGCTGCGCGAGAGCCAGCGCCTCCATCCGCCCTTCGGCGATTATCTCGCCGCACCACCGGAGCGCATCGCCCGCATCCATCGCACCTCCGGCACGACCGGCACGGCGATGAATCTGGCGCTCTCGGCCAAGGATGCCCGCGAGACCGCGCTGGTCGGCGCCCGGGCCCAGGCGGCGAGCGGGCTCGGCCCCGGCCATCGCGTCGTCCATTGCCTCAACTACCGGCTCTGGATGGGGGGCTACACCGATCACGCCACGCTCGAGGCGACGGGTGCGGCCGTCATTCCCTATGGCGTCGGCGAAACCCAGGGGCTGATCCGCCTGATCCGCGAGCTCGCGATCACCGCCATCTCCTGCAAGCCCTCCTATCCCGCGGTGCTGGAGCGCGTCATCGCCGAGCATTTCCCCGAGCTTCGGCCGCGCGATCTCGGCCTGAAGCTTGGCCTCTTCGGCGGCGAGGCCGGGCTGGACGACCCCGATTTCCGCCGCCGGCTGGAGACCACATGGGGCTTTGCCGCGCGCAACGCGAATTACGGGGTCACCGACGTGTTCTGCAATTTCGCCGGCCAGAGCGAGCTCGACAGCGATCTGCATTTCATGGCGCTGGACGTGCTGCACCCGGAGCTGATCGACCCGGCGAGCGGCGCGGTGCGCCCCTGGCGCGAGGGCGAAGGGGGTGAGCTGGTGCTGACGCATCTCAGCCGCGATTGCCAGCCCCTTGTGCGCTTCCGCACCGGGGATATCATCCTTTTGACCGGCACTGGGACGGCGCGCTGCGGGCGAAGCGCGCCACGCTTCCGCGTCGTCGGCCGCAGCGACGATATGGTGGTTGTGCGCGGGATCAACGTCTTTCCGGCCCAGATCGCCGCGGTCATCAACCAGTATGAGGCATTCTCTGGCGAGTACCGCATCCTGCTCGAGGGCGGCGGGCCCTATGACCTGCTGCCCGTCGAGGTCGAGCGCGCCGAGGGCGCGCCCGCAGGCGAGGCGATGGCGGAGATGCTTGCCGGCGCCATCAAGCGCGATCTCGGCGTGAGCGCGCGGATCGCGCTTCGCCCCTTCGGCTCCCTGCCGCGCACGGAAGGAAAGACGCGACGCATCGTCAGAAAGGACCGGCCATGACCAAGTGCGTGCTGAGCGAGGATGTCGATGGGGGGCTGCGCCTCGTTACCCTGAACCGGCCGCATCGCCTGAATGCCATCGTTCCGGCTTTGCTGGAGGATCTGGTTGAGGCTCTGGAAGCGGCCGAAGGCGCGCCGCATATCCGCTGCGTCATCCTGACCGGCGCGGGCCGGGCCTTCTGCGCCGGGGACGATCTGCGGGAGTTTGACTCCCAAACCGGCAACGCGGCCTCGACCCGGGCCTATGTCGAGCGCATCCAGGACGTGACCCGCGCCATCATGCTGGGAAGCAAGCCCGTGATCGGCGCGATCCGGGGCTGGGCCGTGGGCGGCGGGCTCGAATGGGTGATCAATTGCGACTTCGCCGTCGCGGCCACGGGCAGTCGCTTCTTCTTCCCGGAGATCTCCCTCGGCCTCTTCGTCACCGGGGCGGTGACGGAGCTGCTGCCGCGCCTCGTCGGGCTGCAGCGGACACGCGAGCTGATCCTGCTGGGGGAACGCTTCGATGCGGATCAGGCTCTGGCGTGGGGGCTGCTGCACAAGGTCGTGACGGATGACGAGCTGATGCCGACCGCGCTGGCTCTAGCACGCCGGCTCGCGGCTCTGCCGCAGGCGCGGGTTCAGGATCTCCGGCGCATCCTGACCCGGCGCGCAGGCGGCGGGCTCGACGCGGCCATGGCGGCAGAGACCGAGGCGACGGTCAGCGGCTTCCTCGATCCCGAGACCGCGAAGCGCGCCGCCGCCTTCGGCTGAAGGCTTCAGCCGCGACCTTAGCCCCCTGACGGCATCTGGGCGGTGGTCCAGCCGCCGCCCAGCGCCTCGACCAGCGAGACATTGGCGAGGATGCGGCTCTGCATCACGGAAAGCGCGGTCTGCTGATTGTTGAGGGAAGTGGTCTGGGCGGTGACGACGGTGGTGTAGTCCACGGTGCCGGCCTCGTACTGATTGAGGGTCAGCCGCTCCGCCTCCAGCGCCGCCGCGACCGCCCTGTCCTGCACCGCCGCTTCCTGCTCCAGAATGCGCAGGGCAGCGAGCTGGTCCTCCACCTGCTGGAAGGCCGTCAGCACCGTCTGGCGGTAGAGCGCCACATCCTGGTCATAGGTCGCCCGTGCCTGCTCGACCTGAGCCTGGCGATTGCCGGCATCGAAGACCGTCAGCGCCAGCTCCGGCCCCACAGCCCAGACGGCATTGGAGGCGGCGAAGAGGCCGTCGAGTGCAAGACCGGTGAAGCCATAGGAGCCGGTGAGGTTGATCGTCGGATAGAAGGAGGAGATCGCAACGCCGATCTGCGCATTGGCCGAGGCCATGGTGCGCTCCGCGGTCGCGATGTCGGGGCGCCGCTCGAGCAGCTCCGAGGGCACGCCAACCGGGACGGGTGGCGGAGTCATCGAGAATCTGACCGGCGCGATGGTGAGCTCGGCCGGCGGCTTGCCGATGAGCACGGCGATGGCATGCTCGAACTGCGCGCGGCCGACGCCGACATTGATCGCCTGGGCCCGGGTCTGCTCGAGCTGCGTTTCGGCCTGGGCAACATCGGTCTTGGCCGCGGTGCCCGCGTCGTATTTGTTCTGCGTGATCGTCAGCGAGTGCTCGAAAGCGGCGACCTCCGCATCCAGCAGAGCCTTCAGCTCATCGGCGACCCGGAGCTCGAAATAATTGGTGGCGAGCGAACCCTGGGCCGAGAGCCGCGCCGCCGCGAGATCGGCGCCGGAGGCCTGCGCATTGGCCGAGGCCATGGTGCGCTCCGCCGAGGCGATGTCGGGACGTCGCTCGAGCAGCTCCGAAGGCACGCCGACAGGAACCGGCGGCGGGGTCATCGAGAACTTGACCGGCGTGATGGTGACCTCGGCCGGCGGCTTGCCGATGAGCACGGCGATGGCATGCTCGAACTGCGCGCGGCCGACGCCGACATTGATCGCCTGGGCCCGGGTCTGCTCAAGCTGGGTCTCGGCCTGGGCGACATCGGTCTTGGCCGCGGTGCCGGCGTCATACTTGTTC
>DATFRE010000059.1:0-5418 GCA_035263545.1 Dongiaceae bacterium | reverse complement strand
TCGCGTGGAAGGACGAGACCGGGCGCATCCATGTGCGCACCAGCTCGCAGGCTCCCTTCATCGTGCATCAGAAGCTCTGCTATCAGTTCGGCCTGTTCACGCGAAATTTCCACGTCTTCACCGAGCGTGTCGGCGGCGGCTTCGGCGGCAAGCAGGAGATGGTGACGGAGGACCTCTGCGTTCTGGCCTTGCTGAAGCACGGCCGGCCCGTGAAGTGGGAATTCACCCGCGAGGAGCAGTTCACCGGCGCCACGACCCGCCATCAGATGACGACCCACGTGAAAATCGGCGCCAAGAAGGACGGTACCTTGACGGCGCTGCAGATCCGCGTCGTCTCCAATGCGGGCGCCTATGGCGGGCATTCCGGCGAGACACTGGCAGCCTCGGTGAGCGGGCCGCTGGTGGGCTATCGCTGCCCCAACAAGAAGGCCGACGCCTACGCGGTCTATACGAATGTGGTGCCCGGCGGCGGCTTCCGGGGCTATGGCGCCTCGCAGACCACCTTCGCCATCGAATGCGCGATCGACGATCTCGCCAAGAAGATCGGCATCGACCCCTTTACCATGCGCCGCAAGAACATGCTCCGGTCCACCGACTGGATCCAGTCCATATGGAAGGAGACATCGGACATCGATATCGGCAGCTACGGTCTGGACCAGTGCATGGATCATGTGGAGCAAGCCTTGGCCAAGCGCGGCGGGCTGCCGAAGCCCGAGGGGGATGATTGGCTCGAAGGTGCCGGTATCGGTTACTCGGCCGCCGAATCCGGTCCGCCCACCGAACACCGCTCGGGCAGCGAGATGTCCATGAAGGCTGACGGGACCTTCCATCTTGCCGTCGGCTCGACGGAGATGGGCAACGGTTCCATCACCTCCCACCGTCAAATCGCGGCTGCCGTTTTCGGCTCGCGAGCCAGCGACATCGACATCATCAATGCCGATACCGACCGGACGCCCTACGACACCGGCACCTTCGCCAGCACCGGCACGGTTGTCGCGGGCCAGGCGGTCGATCTGACGGCAAAGGCACTGCGCCAGAACATCCTGGAGTTCGCCGCGCAGCACACGGGCACCAATGCGGCCGACTGGACGCTGGAAAGCGGCTATGTGAGCCGCGGTAACCAGCGCATCTCGCTGAAGGATCTGCACGCCGCCGGGGAGAAGGCCGGCCATCATTTCGAGGCCAAGCGCAAGGCCTATCTCTCGCCGCGTACCATCGCCTTCAACGTGCATGGCATCCGGCTTGCCGTGCACCGGATGACGGGCGAGATCCGCATCCTGCAGAGTGTTCATGCCCTCGATATCGGCCGTCTGCTCAACCCGATGCAATGTCGCGGCCAGACGGAAGGTGCCATCGGCATGGCGGTCGGCTGGGCGCTGACGGAGCATTTCGTCCATGACGACAATGGCCATGTCGTCAACCCAACCCTGCGCAATTACCGCATCCCCGCCTTCGCCGACATGCCGGTCAACGAGATCTTCTTCGCCGATGTCTATGACAAGATCGGTCCCCAGGGAGCGAAGGCACAGGGCGAATCCTCCATCAACCCGGTGGCCCCGGCCATCTCGAACGCACTGGCCAACGCGACCGGGGTGCGCTTCGCCCATCTGCCCTTCACAGCCGACAGGATCTTCGACAAGCTCGCGCCCAAACCATGAGCCAGAGGTCATGAGCAACATGGACAGCCCGGCATCCGGCGGCGTCTCGATCATTACCCAGACGAGGGTGAGGGCCGAGCAGAACGACGAATTCGCGCGCTGGCAGGCGGAGACCAGCAAGAACATCGCGGGCTTTCCGGGCTTCATCGAGCAGACGGTGATGCCGCCCAGTCCGCCGCAGCAGGTGGACTGGGTGATCCTGCAGCGCTTCGCCAGCGAGGCGCAGGCGGTGGCCTGGCTCAACTCGCAGGAGCGGCTGAAGCGCGTGCAGGGCATCCAGCCGATGCTGGTGGGCAGCGACGATGTCCACATCGTCAAGGACGGGGCCGCGGGCGCCCTGCCGGCGCCCGTCGCCCTCGTGATCTCGACCCGGATCAAGCCGGGGCAGGAGGCCGACTATCGCCGATGGGAACAGAAGATCGCCGTGGCTCAGGCCAAGGCGCGGGGCTTCCAGGGTTACCGTTTCGAGCCGCCGATTCCCGGCGTGCAGGAGGATTGGCTCTCCATCCTGCGCTTCGACACCGAGGAGCATCTCAAGGCCTGGATGGATTCGCCGGAGCGTCAGGCGCTGCTGGCGGATGCGGCCGCTTTCACCGTGGAAGTCCACACCCGGATCGCGCGAACCGGTTTCGACCAGTGGTTCCCGTCCAGCTCCGAGGGCGCGCCGCCGCCCTCGCCCTGGAAGATGAACATGATCGTCCTGGTGCTGCTCTATCCGATCGTCCTGCTCTTCGGCAATTTCGTCGTGAACCCCTATCTGCTGGCTTGGGCGCGGCTTCCCTTTCCGGTGGCGCTTTTCATCTCCAACGTCGTCAGCATCGTCATCCTGAACTATCTGGTGCCTTGGACCGCCACGCGCTTCTCCTGGTGGCTGCAGCCCAAGGGCAAGGATACCGGGTCGACGGATATCAAGGGCTACCTGCTGCTGGCCGCCGCCTGCGCTGTCATGGTGGTCATCTTCACGCTCTATGCCTGAGCCGGCATGATGAAGGCCGGGGCAGGGCCCCGGCCTCTATCCGCTTGCCGGATTCAGCGCCCGGCCTGATGGGCGCCCATCGCGGCGAAGCGCGCCGCCTCGCGATGCTTGAGCCCGGCGGCGACGACGATCCCGAGCAAGGCCGCCACCGGAACCAGGACCGGCAAGGCGAGGGAGAGCGCCGGCGAGGCGCCGGTCAGATCGCCGAAATGGATCACCACCATGACCGCGATGATGGCGAGCAGGATCCCGGCGATCACCGGGGCCAGGAAGCGCTTCACGGCGGAGGGTTCCAGATCCGGCTTGCGCCCGAAGAAGGCGAGGACCGAGAAGGAGGCGAGCGCCATCAGCGTGATGACGCTGAGGGTCGCCAGGTTGGTCAGCCAGGTGAAGAGGGCCAGCACCGGATCCTGGCCCATGACGACGAAGATCAGGACCACCACCAGGGCAAGCACCGTCTGCAGGACCGAGCCCAGATGAGGGCTCTGATGCTCGCCATGGGTCTGGCCGAGACCGGCCGGCAGCAACCCCTCGCGCCCCATCACGTAGAAATAGCGCGCCGCGGCGTTGTGGAAGGCAAGAAGGGCGGCGAACACGCTGGAGATGAAGAGCAGCTCGATGACGACCGTCAGCCAGGAGCCGACATAGCCGTCGGACAGGGTATAGACGAAAGTCGTGGGATCCTTGAGGGCGCCGATGGTCGTGATGACCTTGTCCGGGCCGACGCCCAGCACCATGCACCAGGTGCTGAAGGCGTAGAAGATGCCGATGACCAGCACGGCAAGATATGTCGCGCGCGGCACGGTGCGGGTCGGGTCGCGCGCCTCCTCGCTGTAGATCGTCGTCGCCTCGAAGCCCATGAAGGCGGCGAAGGACATGAGCACGCCGATGGTCGCCGAGCCGGTGTAGAAGGCGCCGGGGGTGAAGCTGGTGAAATTCATGCCGCCGGCCCCACCCTTGCCGACGATGGCGAAATCGAGGACCAGCACCGCGACATACTCGGCGATCACCAGCACCGCCAGCACCTTGGCCGAGAGGTCGATCTGGCGGTAGCCGAGGAAGCCGACGATGGCCCAGCCGATGAGAGCCCAGGCATACCAAGGCAGCGCGATATGGATGAGATCGGCGAAGGTTCCAGCAGCGACGGCGCCGAACAGGCCATAAAGGCCGATCTGCATGGTGTTGTAGGCCAGGACAGCGATATAGGCGGCGGCACCACCGGCATGTCCACCGAGGCCGCGCGCGGCGAAAGCATAGAAGGATCCGGCATTGGCGACATGGCGCGCCATCGCCGTATAGCCGACCGAGAAGATCAGGAGGATGATCATGACGAGGAGGGTGGCGGCCGGCACGCCGGGGCCGTTGCCCAGCAGCATGGCGATGGGATAGCCGCCGGCGACCGCCGTCAGGGGTGCCGCGGCGGAGACGACGAAGAAGGTGACCGCGGCGACGCCCAGGGCATCGCGCCGGAGCCGGTCGGAGGAAGGTGCGCCCGATGAGGCCGTGGATTGAGCCAAGTCGTCCTCCCCTGATATGCGGGCGCAAAGTGCCGCGGCCGAGCTCTGCCCGGCTATGAGGTTGCGGGCGAGCTCGCTTTGTCGTTCGAGATCGAACGATAATACAGATCACCCAGTGAGACAAGTCCGCCAATGCGCGCAGTGTGGCCCGCGAGTCTCGTTCGCCACCAAACGAGTTTCTGCGTGAGGCAAGGGAGTTCCTGGAATATGCCTGGCCGCCGCGAGCTGTGATGTTATAAGACCGAGCCAGTACTCACCGGGAGTGTCAGCTTGACCAGGCAACGCAGGGAAGCCCCGAGCGCATCCATCGGGTCGAAGCGTTTAGCGGGCGGTGGCGGCAAAGGCGGGCGGGCCCGGTCGAAGAAGCCGCTGGCGGAGGTTCTGGGCGAGCAGCGGGTCGCGGGCCTCAGGATCAATCTCGAATCCATGGCCTTGGTCTCCAATATCCATCGTGCCTCGGCCACCATCCGGGATCACTTCGAGCGCAGCGTGCTGACCGAGGCCGAGCTGCACTGGTCGGCCTTCGTCACTCTCTGGTGCCTGTGGATCTATGGCGAGCTCGAGACGCGCCGCCTGGCGGCTGAGGCCGGCGTCGCCAAGAGCACGCTTTCGGGCATCCTGAACACTCTCGAGGGGCGCAAGCTCGTGCGCCGGCGGGTGAACGAGGCCGAGCGCCGGCTGGTGATCGTCAACCTGACCGCCGCCGGGGCGGCTCTGATCAGTACGCTCTTCCCCCGCTTCAATGCCGAGGAGACGCGGATCGTGGCCCGCCTCAGCCATGCCGAGATGCGCGCGGCCACCGAGGCGATCCGCACGATCCTCGCCACCATCGCCGAGATCGATGAGCCCGCCGGATGAGCTTTGCTTGACTCCGCATCCGCGCTAACTGACTATTCGATGTCGAACGATTTAGTGGAAGTGGCGATGAACACGCCGGGCGAGATCTTGTCCTTCGGATGGAGCCGGCATGGGTGAGGTCGTCGGCTGCGGGCTGGTGGCCCATGTTCCCACCGTGATGCTGCCGGAGACGGTCCGCCACGAGCTCAACAAGGGCCGGGACTTCTCCGTCGTCGCCGGCTTCAAACGTCTGCGCCAGGAGGTGCTGGCGACACTCGATTACGATCTCGTGGTGGTGCTGGATTCCCACTGGTTCACGACGGTCGAGTTCGTGGTCACGGCCCATGCCCACCGGCGCGGCAAATTCACCTCCGATGAGCTGCCACGGGGCATGGCGCAGGTGCCCTATGACGTTTCCGGCGATCCGGAA
>DATFRE010000058.1:0-4414 GCA_035263545.1 Dongiaceae bacterium | reverse complement strand
ATAGGGCTGAAGGTATTCAGCATCGCACTCGTGTTGATGGTGCTGGTAGGTGCCGTTGCCTGGATCAACGCCAGAAGCACGCGGCAGGTCGACTCCCTCATCACGAGTGTAAACGGGGCCTACATGCCCGCCTACGGCGATTTGGCTCGAGGCAATCTGCGCGCGGTCGAAGAGGGGCTTTTCGTGCGCCGGCTGATAATCACTCGCCTTGTCGCGCCGGACGATCACAGGGCGCTGGCCGACCTCGAGGCTGCGGCCGACGAAAAGGCCGCTCAAACTCGGGCCGAGCTCGCCGACGCGCGCCAGCTCATTGGCCGTGAAATCGCCAAGCTGAGTCCTGAGGATATCGGGCAACTGAGTCGACTGGACGCCCAAATCGAGTTTCTCCAGACCCGGCATAAGGAATACGAAGGCGCGCGTGCGGCCGTCGAAGCAGCGATCGAGGCCGGAAATACCGCGGCCTGGCAGGAGAAGATCCAGGAGCTCGACCGGGTTCGCGACTTGCTCAATGATGAGTTTGAACAGACGCGGCGCGATATGTTGAAGCTCGCGGCCGGCTTCGGCCAGATGGTCGGGCTGGCTCAGGCTTCCGCTGCCCGATACGGACTTCTGCTCCTCATCCTTGCGCTGGCTTTGGGCGCGGCAATGGCGGTGATCATCGCTGCGGGACTCGTCAGGCCGCTTCGCCGGCTTGTCCAGGGAACCATACGGGTCCAGCAGGGTGCGCTCGATACGGAGGTGCCGGTGACGTCCCGCGATGAGGTCGGGGAATTGACGGCAGGCTTCAATGCCATGATGAAGGACTTGAGAGCCAAGGCTCAGATCAGGGAGACATTCGGGCGCTATATCGATCCCCGCATCGTTGAGAGCATCATCGACCGGCCGGATCGCTTGGCCGGCGAGGGCGAGCGGCGTGAGATGACCGTTTTCTTTTGCGACATGAAGGGCTTCACCAACCTGAGCGAAGGAATGACGCCGGTTGGCATGTTGCGCGTCGTCAATCGCTATCTCGCCCTGATGTCCGGTCCGATCCGTCGCAACCTCGGCATCATCGACAAGTACATTGGCGACGCGATCATGGCGTTCTGGGGTCCGCCTTTCACCGATGCCGCGGACCAGGCGCGGCTCGCCTGCGCGGCGGGACTCGAACAGCTGGCGATACTTCCCGCCTTTCGTGCCGAGCTCCCGGAAATCACCGGGCTGAGGCGCGGGATCCCTCTCATCGAGATGCGTATCGGCGCCGCCACTGGCGAGGTGGTGGTCGGCAACATCGGCTCCGATGTCTCGATGAGCTACACCGTGATGGGCGACAACGTGAACTTCGCCTCGCGCCTTGAAGGGGCGAACAAGGCCTATAACACGCAGTTTCTGGTCAACGCGCGAACGGCTGAGCTGGCAGCCGAGAGCATTGCCTTTCGGGAGATCGATCTGCTGCTCGTACAAGGCAAGCAGGAGCCGCAGCAGATTTTCGAAGTGCTGGGCCGTCGGGGGGAATTGCCCCAATTCATGGTGACGCTCGCAGAGCGCTATGCCGAGGGTCTCGCGGCGTATCGTTCCCGCGCCTGGACCGAGGCGGAAGCGGCCTTTCGCGCCGCGCTCGCGGTCGCCCCCGACGATGGGCCAAGCAAGGTCTTCCTCGAGCGCATTCCGCGACTCATGGCTGAGGCGCCCGGCAGTGATTGGAATGGTGTCTGGACGCTGGCGGAGAAGTGAGGAATCGTCTGTAACGCATAGCGCGCTCGGGCGGTACGCCTAGGACGGAGCGGGTATCGTCTTCCCCCGTCATGCCCGCGAAAGCCTAGCGGTAAATCGAAAGCTATGCCCCCGGCTGGTCGTGATCCGGAAAGAAGGCCTGCACGCCGCCGATCTTGTAGCCGGCGATGGCCGCCTGGCCTTCCGGCGAGATCAGCCAGTCGATGAAGGCCTGGCCATCGGCGACCTTCACATTCGGGTGCTTCTGCGGGTTCACCAGAATCACGCCATACTGGTTGAAGAGGCGCTTGTCGCCCTCCACCAGGATCACGAGATGCTGCTTGTTGGCGAACTTGCTCCAGGTCGCCCGGTCGGAGAGCGTATAGGCGTTCATGGCGGCGGCCGTGTTGAGGGTCGGGCCCATGCCCTGGCCCAGGCTCTTGTACCAATCGCCCGAGGCCGATTTCACATCTGTCTTGGCCTCCTTCCACAGCCGGAGCTCCATGCGGTTGGTGCCGCTGTCATCGCCGCGCGAGGCGAAGGGCGCCTTGGCGCACGCGATCTTCTGGAAGGCGTCGATGGCGTCCTTGTTCCCCTTGATATGCGCGGGATCGGTGTCCGGGCCGACGATGATGAAGTCGTTGTACATCAGCGGCTCGCGCTTCACGCCATAGCCATCGGCGACGAATTTCACCTCCCCGGCGCGGTCATGGACGAACAGCACATCGGCATCGCCCTGCTGGCCGATCTTCAGCGCCTGGCCGGTGCCCACCGCCACGACATGCACCGCGATGCCGGTCTTCTTGGTGAAGATCGGCAGCAGATAGTCGAACAGCCCGCTATCCTGGGTCGAGGTCGTCGAGGCGATGGTGATGAAGCGGTCCTCGGCCCGTGCCGCTCCGGCGAGTGTCACGAGGCCCAGGACCAGGGCCAGCAGTGCCCGTCTCGACGGCGTCACCATGTCAGCTCTCCTTTGAGGAAGGCGGCGGCCTCGGCCGTGGCAGGACCGGCGAAGAAGGCTTCGGCGGGTCCGGCCTCGACGAGGCGGCCATGATTGAGGAACAGGATCTGATCCGCCAGGCGGCGCGCCTGGCCGAGGTCATGCGTGGTCATGACGATCTTCGTGCCCGAACGGTGGATGGATTCCACAAGCTCCTCGACCAGGCGGGTGGCGGCGGGATCGAGGCTTGCCGTCGGCTCGTCGAGGAACAGCACCTCGGGCTCCAGCGCCCAGGCCCGTGCCAGGGCCAGGCGCTGCTGCTCGCCGCCGGAGAGCACGCGGGCGGGCTGATGGGCAAGCGAGGCAAGACCCGTGCGGGCCAGCACCTCGCCGATCCGCGCGCGCCGGTCGCGGCGGGGCAGCCCGCGCAGCTTGAGGGCGAAGCCGATATTGCCGGCGGCCGAACGGCGCAGCATGACCGGCCGCTGGAAGACCATGGCCTGACGGCGCCGCAGCGCCGGGCCCTCGCCGAGCTGCCAGCCTATGCGCCCGGCGGTCGGGCGGATCAGGCCATGGCAGAGCCGAAGCAGCAGGCTCTTGCCTGCGCCATTGGGGCCGAGAATGACGGTGCGCGGCCCCGCCGCCAGCTCGACGGTGATGCCCTCGACCAGCCTCTCGCCGCTGGCGGCATAGCCCACATCCTCCAGGCGCAAGGGCAGGATGGTCATGCGTGGCGCCCCGTCAGGTCGCGGATGACGAAGGCGGCACCGTTCACCCCCAGCGCCAGCACGATCAGGATGATGCCGAGACCGAGCGCCAGAGCGAGATCGCCCTTGGAGGTCTCCAGCGCGATCGCCGTCGTCATCATCCGCGTCACATGGTCGATATTGCCGCCGACGATCATGACCGCGCCCACCTCGGCGCTTGCCCGGCCGAATCCGGCGAGAAGGGCGGTGATCAGGCTGAAGCGCCCATCCCAGAGCAGCGTCGGGATCGCCCGGCGCGGGCCGCAGCCCAGCGACAGGAGCTGCTCGCGGTAGTCGTTCCAGAGATCCTCCACCAGCTGGCGGGTGAGGGCGGCGATGATGGGGGTGACGATCACGATCTGGGCCAGGATCATGGCGGTGGGCGTGAAGAGCAGGCCGAAGACGCCGAGCGGCCCCGAGCGCGAGAGCAGGAGATAGACGACCAGGCCGACCACCACCGGGGGCATGCCCATGAGGGAGCTCATCAGGATGGCGGCGAAGCGCCGGCCCGGGAACTGGAACAGGGCGAGTGCTGCGCCCAGCGGCAGGCCGATGATGGCGGCGCAGGCGACGGCGGTGAGGCTGACCCGCAGCGACAGCCAGACGATCTCCATCAGGCCGCCGTTCAGGCTGACCATGAGATGCAAGGCCGAGGCGAAGGCGTCGAGGATCGTCTGCATGGGCAGAGGGGGGTTCTACGTGCAAACGCTTCGCGGGACAACCGGAGAGGTGGCTGGGAGCAGTCTCGCTCTCCCCTTGCTCTCTTTCCCCCTCTCCCGCGCTTTGAAGCGGGAGAGGGGGACCCATCGCGTAGCGATGGGGGGTGAGGGCAGTTCAAGGCCGGTCTTGGCGGACCCTTACTTTCCCATTGCTTCGCAATGGGCCCCTCCCTCTCCCGCTTCAAAGCGCGGGAGAGGCGAATTCCCCGACCTCATCGCGGGACGTCACCGGCACCTCCGTATCGAGCGCACCCTGCTGGACCCGTATGGTTCCCTGGACAAGCCGGCGAAGCGGCCTGACGAGTCCCGCAGCGATG
>DATFRE010000057.1:0-4776 GCA_035263545.1 Dongiaceae bacterium | reverse complement strand
TCGCGGCCCTCTTCGCCGATGAAGGCATGATGCGGGGGCTCGGCAACAGTCTCGCCATCGGCATCGGCGTGGTCTGCGTTGCCGTGCCGATCGGGCTCGCAGGTGCCATCGTCATGACCCAGATCTATGCCCGCGCCCGTCCCCTCTATTACGTGGTGGTGGTCTCGCCGGTGCTGACGCCGGGGGTCATCCTCGGCATCTCCACCATCGTCTTCTGGGACCGCTTCGCCTCGGCGATCCATGCCGGCTACAACAGCATCTTCTATAGCGGCTTCGCGCTGACCGTCCTCGGGCAGTCCTCCTTCATCTCGGCCTATGCGATGCTGATCATCCTGGCCCGCCTCCAGCGCTTCGACCGCTCCCAGGAAGAAGCGGCCCTCGACCTCGGCGCCCGCTTCACCCAGGTCTTCTGGCACGTGCTGATGCCTTTCCTGCGCCCGGCCCTGTTCTCAGCCGCGGTGCTGGCTTTCCTTTCCTCCTTCGAGAACTACAACACCACGACCTTCACCATCCTCGCCAAGACCACGCTGACCACCGTGCTCGCCGGCCGGATCCGCCAGGGCATGACCCCGGCGCTGAGTGCGCTCGCGGTCTGCATCATCGCCATCACGCTCGCCGGTGCGGTGCTCTACGAGATCCTGAAACGCCGCGAGGAGATGCGCGCCGCCGAGCGGGCCCGCACGGCGCGGCTGGCGGAGGAGCAGGGAATGGCGGCGGTGGCCCAGCCGGCCTAAGTCAGGCGCAACGCTTCAGCAGGCTGGTCGCCGCGGGATCGTCGGGGCAGAGCTGCAGGCAGGCCTCGAACATCCGGCGCGCGCTCACCGCGTCCTGGCGCGAGAGCGCCTCGACCCCCGAGATGAGCAGGTCCCGGCTTCGCGACTTGACGGCGTGGTCGGCGGGCTCGTTGCGCGCGAAGACCTCATAGATAGTGACCGGCTCGGTCTTGCCCTTGACCACGACCACGTCGATGGGCCGGACGTCATGGGCCTTGGGGTCGGCGAGCTGGCCATAGGTGTACTGCGAGATCAGCAGATTGATCCCGTAGGTCTTGGTCAGGCCCTCGATCCGCGCCGCCAGATTGACCGCGTCGGAGATGACGGTGCCATCCATCCGGTGCTGCTCGCCGATGGTGCCCATCATGAGCGAGCCGCTGTTGATCCCGATGCCGATGGCGATGGGAATCTGGCCGGCGGCCCGGCGATCGGTGTTATAGGCGGTGAGCGTGTCGAGCATGGCAAGCCCGCAGCGGAGCGCGTCGTCGGCCCGCTCGAAGATCGCCATGATCGCATCGCCGATATATTTGTCGATGAACCCGTTATGGGCGCGGATCACTGGCCCCATGCGCTCCAGATAGGCGTTGATGAAGGCGAAGTTCTCGTTGGGCGTCATCTTCTCGGACATGCCGGTGAAGTTGCGGATGTCCGAGAACAGCACGGTCATGTTGCGGCGCGTATTGTCGCCCAGCTTGATCGACACGATCGAGGGCTTGCCCATCATGGCGAGGAAGGCCCGCGGCACGAAGCGCTCGATCGCGCTGTTCGTCTCCTTGAGGTCGAGGATGGTGCGCCGGATAGAATCGCGCATGGTGGCGAAGCTCGCGGCGAGATGGCCGATCTCGTCGCGCCGGTCAGTGTCGGCGATGGCGCGGTCGAGATCGCCGGCGGCGATGGCGCGCGCCTGGTTGCGCAGCGTCAAGAGCGGGTTGACAACTTGGCGCTGCAGCAGGCGGGAGGCCAGGAAGAAAACCAGAGGCAAGGCAATGGCGAGCGCGATGAGCGAGTTCAGTATGACAGTCCTCACCGCCACTCGGGCGAGGCTTGTGTCGTAGGTGACCTTCCGGATGACGTGGCGGACGGGATCTGCGGCATCCGTCACCTTCTGCGAGTCGTCGGTGCTGTAGATCGTCTCCAGTGGCCCGTCCCACAACACGTAGCGCCCGTCCTTGACGACACGCGCGGCGAGTTTCGGGTCCAGCTTCGTGTCGACCCCAAAATTAATCAGGGACCAGGCGCCGGAATCGTTGACCAAATAGAGATCCACGGCCTTGGCATTTTCACTGACATTGATGGCGTCCTTGAACAAGTCCTGGAAGAAATACTTGCTCATCCAGCCGAACTCGCCCTCCGCCAGGCTCCCCTCGATGCCGATCGAGGCCTCGAGGATGTAGTCCTTCCCGGGTGGCCCGAAATAGCTGTAGCTGTTCAGCTTGCCCGTCACGTCCGACATGTCGATGCCGACATCCATCACCTTGTTCTGGCGGAAAACACTGTCGAGGAATCGGGTGAAATCGCTGGGCGGAAATGACAGGCGCATATCGGTGGACAGGTTGGTCTGGAAAATTGTGTGGGACCTGTCGATGAAATAGATGTCCTCGACCCCGTAGGTCTTGGCCAGGGAATTCATCTGATCGAGCGTGAGCTGTTCTGGCTTCCATCCGTGACGATCCATGTCCTCCGCGATCAGCGGCAGGACGTCGGTCATATGGGCCGAGATCCGCAGATGCTGGCTGTGCAGCATCGCCTCGAAGACGGCGAAACGCTCGCTCAGGCTGTTTGCGATGGCATCGATTTCCGTGTCCTGCTTTTTCGACACCAGATCGTACATCGACCAGGAGACGATGACCCCCACACCCAGGGTCACGGTCAGGATCACCGCCAGCAGGAAGAGACCAACCTTGCGCTTGAGCGGCAATGCGCCCCCGTTCCGCGGCTGTCACCGCCGCTGGTCAATTAGACTGGACCCTTTGGGACCGGCCGACAAGAGTCGCGCACGGTTTCCGACCACCTCTCCCGGGTGATGCGGTAGAGGACACTTCGGCGATGCGGGTGGCCCTCGGGAACCCGGGGAAAGTCGAAATCCTCGGCGTGGTTGCAGGTCATGCGGAGCTTCTCCATCACCCGCTGCGAGCGGAGGTTCGTCGCCGCGGTATAGGAGAGGATCTGGTCGAGGCCGAGCGCGCGGAAACCGAAATCGAGGGAGGCCCGGGCGCCTTCGGTCGCATAGCCCCGACCCCAATGCGCCCGGGCCAGCCGCCAGCCGATCTCGATGCAAGGGGTGAAAGGCGCCTCGAGATCGCTGACCGCGAGGCCGATGAAGCCGATGAAGGGTGCGACCTGCGGAAGCTCGACGGCCCAGAGGCCGAAGCCATGATCGGCGATATGCTGCCGGACTTCGCGAGCGGCCTCCTCGCTCCGCGCGCGCGTCCGCGGGCCGCCATTATGCTCCATGACCTCAGGATCGGCGTTGAGCGTCGCGAAGGCGGGAAGGTCCTCATCGCGCCAGGGCCGGAGGATGAGGCGCTCGGTCCGCAGGACCGGCCCCAGATCGTGTCCATGGGGATCGCTGCTCAGAACTGCTCCGGCGCCAGCCCCAGCAGGCTCTCCCCGCCGCGGGTGACCTGGCCAGCGAGGCCGTCGGCCTCGGCCAGGATGTTGTCGGCGTAGAAGCGGGCGGTGGCGAGCTTGGCGGTGAGGAAGTCGCGCTCGGGAGCGCCTTCACCGAGCCGGCGGCGGGCCGCGAGCGCCGCCATGGCCATGAGCCAGCCCCCGGCAACGGTGCCGAAGAGGCGGAGATAAGGTGCAGCGCCGGCCAAAGCCAGAGCTGGATTGCTCGCATACGTCGCCACCAGCCAGTCGGTGCAGCGGGCGAGCGCCGCGCTCGGCTCGGCAAGCGCGGCGCGGATCGGCGCCAGCTCGGCACCCGGCGATGCGGCGAGATCTGTGTCGCAGGCGCGGATGCCCGCGATGAAGTCCCTCGCCGCCGCCCCGCCGTCGCGGACGAGCTTGCGGCCCACCAGGTCGTTCGCCTGGATGCCGTTGGTGCCCTCATAGATCGGCGCGATGCGGGCGTCGCGATAGAGCTGGGCGAGGCCGGTATCCTCGATGAAGCCGAGGCCGCCATGCACCTGGATCGCAAGCGAGGCTGCCTCGCAGCCGAGATCCGTTGACCAGGCCTTGACCACCGGGATCAAGAGATCCACCAGCCGCTGGCTTTGCTCGCGCTGGGCGGGATCGTCCTGGCGCTTGGCGCGATCCAGGGCCCCCGCGGTGAAATAGGCAAGCGCGCGGACCGCATCGCGCCGGGCGCGGATCGTCATCACCATGCGGCGCACATCGGGATGGCCGATGATGGGCGTCCCGGCCTTCTCCGCCCCCACCGGCTTTCCCTGGATGCGGGTCAGCGCGTAGTCGCGCGCCGCCTGGTAGGCGCTCTCGGCGACGCTCAGCCCCTGCAGGCCGATGGAGAGCCGGGCGTTGTTCATCATGGTGAACATGTATTCCAGGCCCCGATTCTCCTCGCCGACGAGGAAGCCGATGGCGCCCTTCTTGTCGCCATAGGCCATGACGCAGGTGGGGCTGGCATGGATGCCGAGCTTGCGCTCGAGGGAGACCACGCGGAGATCGTTGGCCTGGCCGAGCTCGCCATGGGGCGAGATCATCCGCTTGGGCACGATGAAGAGCGAGATGCCGCGCGAGCCCGCCGGCGCCTCGGGCGTGCGGGCCAGCACCAGATGGATCACGTTCTCGGCGAGATCGTGATCGCCATAGGTGATGAAGATCTTCTGCCCCTTGATCCGGTAGTGATCGCCCTCCCGGGTGGCGCGGCAGGAGAGCGCCCCCAGATCCGAGCCCGCCTGGGGCTCGGTCAGGTTCATGGTCCCGGTCCAATGCCCGTCGATGAGGCGGGGGAGATAGATCTCCTGCTGGCGCGGGGAGCCATGGGCGGTGAGCAGCTCGATGGCGCCCTGGGTCAGGAGCGGGCAGAGCGCGAAGGCGA
>DATFRE010000056.1:0-6999 GCA_035263545.1 Dongiaceae bacterium | reverse complement strand
GGAATATCGCCGCCGGACCGCTCGCCGACGACCGCGACCACATCGGCGCGCAGCACGGCGCAGGCCCGGGCCAGGGCATGATCCGACGCCTCGCTTGCGCCGCTCAGCACGAAGGCAGGATTGCCGTGCAGCGGATCCCGCGCGAAGGTGACCACCTGGAAGAGATTGGCCCGCGACGGCATCAAGCCGTCAGCGGCTTGTAGGCCACGACCTTCATCTCGACCTTGCAGTTGAACATGAAGCGCATGGGAAAGATCGATCGCACCGGCGGTTCCGCGGTGAAATAGGTCTTGTAGATCGCGTTGAAGGCGACGAAGTCGCGCGGATCGGTCAGCCAGCATTCGGTGTTGACGACATCGTCGAGCGTGCAGTCCGCGACGGCCAGCGCCTCCTTGATAAAGCCGAAGGTGTGGTGCACCTGCTCCTCGAAGCTCATCGATCCCAGACCCGTGCCATCGTCGAGGATGTTGCCCGCCTCATCGAAGGTCACGTTGCGCGGGTCAAAGAGCCAGGGGCCGAAGGCGGAGGTGAAGATGAAGTCGCCCGCCCGGACGGTCTTCGATATCGGCACGGCATGGTCGATCGGATAGGTCTTCTTCATCGCCTCGATTCCCTCAATAGCGGGCCCTGATCGGCCAGATGTCGATGACCTCATCGCCGCGCACGACGTGAAAGGCGTGATAGAGATTGACGGTCGGGTCGCAATGCGAGGTCAAGAACTCGATGGTCGAGCCGAGCGCGGGCCCGCTTTCGCCCTCGAAATCGAGCGCGCCATGCTCATCGCCCATGAAGCGGAACTGGGCGCCGGGCGGCCCGCCACGAAGCGCGACCGGCTTGCCGCTGTCCGCCGCGAAGGCCTTCCAGCCGGCATTCACCACGACGCGCCCCAGCTTGTTCGCCGACACCACGCTCGCAGCCACGAACAGCGACGGGGCGAAGGGATTGTCGTTCTCGGAGATGCTGATCGCGCCGTAGCAGGAATCCATGAAGAGGTAGGAACCGGGCTGGATTTCCGTGAATAGGCCGGTCGCGGCGTCGATGCGGTGGCTCCCCGTCCCTCCCCCGCTGACCACCGCCGGCGCCAGGCCCGCCGCGCTCAGCGCGGCGATGACCGCGCGCACCCGCTCGGCCTGAACCGCGATGAGCCGCGCGCGCTCCGCAAAGGGGCTGACATGCTGGAGATTGCCCCAATAGGCCTGGATTCCGGCATAGCTCAGCGCCGGATCTGCGGCGACCTGGCGCGCCAGCGCCACCGCATCGGCAATCTCCAGGCAGCCCGTGCGGCCCATGCCGACATCGACATCGACGAGGACCTCGAGCCTCCGCCCCGCTCCCTTCGCGACGGCGGAGAGCTCGGCCAGGGAAGCCGGATGATCGGCGATGACGGCGATATCCGCGCCGCGCAGCAGAAGCCGGCTGAGGCGCTGAAGGGCATCGGGCGAGGTCAGGGGCGCGGTGACGAGGATCCCGGCGATGCCGCCCAGGGCCATCGCCTCGGCCTCGCCGATGGTCGCACAGGAGATGCCGGCCGCGCCGGCGGCCATGATCCGCTGCCCCACCTCGACGCATTTATGCGCCTTCGCATGGGGGCGCAGCTTCACGCCCAGCTGAACGGAAGCATCGCGCATCAGTGCGATGTTGCGATCGAGGATATCGATATCGACGAGGAGCGCGGGCGTGGGAACATCGGATCGCCGCATCGATGACCAGCCTCCCCAAGCGCCAGCCCCCCTGCGCCGGCGAGTTTTTCAACCTGCATCCGGCACCGGTGCCCCCGCCCGCCGAGCCCATGGCACGCTGTTAGTTAACTTGATCGGCGGATTGGGTCAAGGATAAACAGGGTGAATACCTATTGACAGTTTGTTCTTTTTGCCGCGAATTGCTGTGACGCCTGAGCGGTGGAGTGAATACGCGATTGTCGCTATTCGGTGATGCCCATCATCTCAAGTGATCGCCATGAAGACGCCCCTCCCCACCATGCCTCTCGGCCGGCGCAAAAGGTCGGATGAGATCGCCGAGCATATCGAGCGCGCCATCTCGACCGGCGAGTTCAAGGAAGGCGCCCCGATGCCCTCCGAGAAGGAGCTGGCCGAGCGCTTCGGGGTCGGCCGCCCCTCCGTGAGGGAGGCGCTGTTCACCCTCCAGCAGCAAGGCCTCGTCGAGATCACAAGCGGGACGCGGGCGCGCGTGACGGCGCCCTCGGGGAAATATCTGACCGGCCAGCTGGCGACGCTGATCCGCCGCATGACATCGACCGGCCAGGGTCACGAGCATATGGAGCAGACGCGCCTGCTCCTCGAGGCGGGTGTGGCATGGCAGGCGGCACGGGTCGCGACCGACGAGGATGTTCAGCGGCTGAAGGCGGCGCTCGATGCCAATGCCGCCGCGATCGGCAATACGGGAGTCTTCATCCGCACCGATGTCGCCTTCCATGCCGAACTCGCGGTCATCACCCGCAATCCGGTGTTCACCGGCGTCTACGACGCCCTTGTCGGCTGGCTCATCGACCAGCGCACGACGACGATCCACATGCCCGATGCCGACCGGCTGTCGGTGCGCGATCATACGGCCATCTTCGAGGCGGTGGCCGCCCGCGATCCGATGCGGGCCTTCCACGAGATGACCAGCCATCTGAGGTTGATCAGCGAGTTTTACCGGGAATCAAAGCGGCTGTCGGAGGAGATCCTGCGCCAGGTCGCGCGCGACGTCGCCGGCCGGATCGAGCGCGAGCGGGAATCCATGTGGACCGCCAGGCCCAGGGTCGGGGAGCAGCAGGGCAAGCCGGCAGAAGCCGCTGCGGCCAGGAGCAAGGTCAGCCGGAAGGCGAAGGATATGTAACGGCCTCGGCCGAGACCGATAGGGGAGGCAAAAGATGACCACCGTTGTTCTCGGGGCCGGCGCAGTCGGCACGGCCACGGCCTGGTATCTCAGCAAATCCGGGTACCAGGTGGTGCTGATCGAGCGCCAGGCGGAAGCGGCAATGGAAACCAGCTGGGGCAATGGCGGCATCATCCATGCCAGCGAGGTCGAGCCCTGGTCCCAGCCCGGCATGCCGACGAAGATCATCAAATGGCTGGGGCAGGAGAATGCGCCGATGCTGCTGCGCTACGGCGCCATCCCGCACATCATCCGCTGGGGCATCGATTTCGCCCGCAACTGCACGCCGGAGAGATTTCGCGCGAACGCCACATCCAATCTCCATCTCGCCCTTCATTCGCTCAAGTCGCTTCAGGAGATCGGCGCCGAGACCGGAATCGCCTATGACCGCGCCACCCGCGGCGTGCTGAAGATCTACCGTTCGCGGGACTCCCTCGACGCCGCTCAGCGCTCGACCGACTATCTCGCCCAGCATGGGCTGCTCTACGAGCGGATCGACCCCGAGCGCTGCGTCGAGATCGAGCCCGCCCTGAAGGACACGAAATCCACCCTCGCCGGCGCTCTCTATTTCGCCCGTGACGAGGTCGGCGATTCCAACAAGTTCGCGCAAGGCCTGGCCACTGCCTGCGCGGCGCGCGGCGTGCAATGCCGGTTCAGCGAGACGATACAGAGGATCGAGACCGGTGGCGGCCGCGTACAGGCTGTCGTGACCGACAAGGGGCGGATCCAAGCCGATACCGTCGTCGTCGCCCTGGGCAGCTTCACCGCTCCCATGCTCGCCAAGAACGGCATCCGCGTGCCGATCTATCCGGTGAAGGGCGTCTCGATCACCTTCAGGCGGGAGGGTTGGAACGGCGCGCCGAGCGTGCCCGTCATCGACGACAGCAAGCTGTTCGGCATCGTTCCGATCGGTGAGCGCATGCGGGTCTCCGGCTCGGCCGAGATCACCGGCTATGACGCGACCCCGGCGCTCTCGCGGGCCGAGGCCATCATCGCCAATGCCGGCTTCACCTTCCCCGAGATGAAGCGCCATTTCGACATCTCGAAATCGCGGGTCTGGGCGGGGCTTCGCCCGGTCAGCCCTTCGGGCACTCCCATCATCGGGGAAACCCGGATCCGGGGCCTCTGGATCAATGCCGGACATGGGCATCTCGGCTGGACATTGTCATGCGGCTCGGGGCGTCTCATCGCCGATCTCATCGAGGGTCGCGATCCGGGAATACCCGTCCCCCCGCCGCAAGGTGTGATTGCGCCGAAAGCCGCCTAGCGGGCGGCGAACCAGTCAGGCTCCAAATCTCACATTTCAGTACCCGGTACGAAGCAAAGCATCGTACGGAACAAGTGGTCCACACACAGAACGGCGCCGCCGGTGGGGTTGTCATGGCGGCGAAGGACGATCTCCGGCGGTACAACGCTCCACTGCCCGTCGAGGAACGCCTCATAGCCCTGGGGCCCTGTCCGATAGTCGACGACCCGGCAGTCGGCGGTGCCACAACAGGAGCCCTTGCCATCATTGCGCGTCAGGGACTTGAACCAGAAGCTCAGCGACGTATCAGCGCGCAGCGGCAGCGCACAGAGGACAGACAATGTCGCCGATATCACCAGCGTTCTCATCGCATCATTCTGCAGTCCTTCGCCCGCAGGCCGATCGCTTCAGACCTCGCGAAGGGTCCGGTCGGCGATGCTCCTTCAGACGGCCGGCGATCGGTTTTCCCCGCTATGGGACGCTAAGCCCAACTGCAGAAGGGCAGCGCCCCACGCGGTCGCGGTCACCGGACAGCAGCGCGGCGTCGAAGCCACATGGATCCCGGAGCCGCCGCAAGCTTCAGCGAGATCACAGAGGGTCCACGCTGCAAGTAGCTCGGCGATGGGGAGCGCTATCACCGCGCTCCGGAGCACCCGCCTCATACCACCAGTATAGCATGCTCTCCGACGCCTGCCGCTCGCGTTTGCGAGCGAGACCGGCACGCCCGAAATGATATTGTTGAGGTCACTTACGACGATCCCGCCGATCCATCTCCTGCTGACTCAGCGCAGGCTGATGCCGTGCAGGGCCTGCTCGCTCCGGCCATCGAACAGGTAGATGTGGTCCGAGGCGAAGTTGGCATAGACGGAATCGCCCATCGCCAATCGCACATGGCCGTTCATCAGCACATTGATGCGGTGGTCGGAGGCGAGGCGGGCATGGATCAGCATGGTATAGCCCAGCGGCTCGACCATCTCGATCGTGGCCGGCAGGCTGGCGCCATCGGAAGCGGGCCGGTCCGAGAGGGTGATGTGCTCGGGGCGGATGCCCAGCCGCAGCTCGGGGCTTCCCACCTTCGCCAGAGCGCGCCGGGCGGACTCGCTGACCGGGAGCGTCGTGTTCTCGCCCGTCAGCAGGATTCCCTCCCCGCTGGCGCGTCCCGCGAGAAGATTCATCGACGGGCTGCCGATGAAGCCAGCAACGAAGCAATTGGCGGGCTGCTCGTAGAGCTCGGTCGGCGTCCCGACCTGCTGGATCAGCCCATGCTGCATCACCACCACGCGATGGCCCATGCTCAGCGCCTCGACCTGATCGTGGGTGACGAAGAAGGTGGTGACGGCGAGGCGGCGCTGGAGCTTGATGATCTCGGCCCGCATCTCCATCCGCAAGCCGGCATCGAGGTTCGATAGCGGCTCGTCCATCAGGAAGACCCTGGGCTCGCGAACGATGGCGCGGCCGAGGGCGACGCGCTGGCGCTGCCCGCCGGAGAGCTCCTTCGGCTTGCGGTTGAGCAGCGCCTCGATGCCCAGCGTCTGGACGACGCGCTTAACGCGCTCCTCGATTTCGCTCTTGGGCACCTTCCGAAGCCGCATGCCGAAGGCGATATTGGAGAAGACGTCGAGATGCGGGAAGAGCGCGTAGTTCTGGAACACCATCGCGACATCGCGGTCGCGCGGCAGGCGATCCGAGACGTCCACGCCATCGAAGCGGATCTGCCCCTGGGAGAGGGTCTCCAGCCCCGCGATCATCCGCATGGTGGAGGTCTTGCCGCAGCCCGACGGGCCGACCAGCACGATGAATTCACCGTCCGCGGTCACGAGACTGAAGTCCTGGACCGCCGCGACGGTGCCGTAATGCTTCCACACGCGATCGAGCTCGACCGTCGCCACGGATCCTCCTTCCGGATGCCCTGCCGCGGTTGAAACTTTTGGCCGAGGATGCATGGCCCTTGCATCGCTGTCCACCGGATTGCCGGGCGCGCGCCCGGGCGTGGCTCACTCGACAGCCCCTATGGCCTGTGCCAGCGTAGCCGCGCGCGAGCCTGCGGGAACCATCGCAGGCGGGCTGACGGGAGGCCTGACGGCGTGGCGGATTTTATTCTCGGTATCGATGCCGGCGGCACGGCCGTGAAGGCGGCGATCTATTCTCTCGACGGCTGCGAGCTCGGGCTCACCGTGCGCAATTGCCGGCCCCTGACACCGGCACCGGGCCATGTCGAACGGGATCCGCTTCAGCTGTGGACGGACGTCGCGGCAACGGTTCGTGCGGCGCTCGCCGGAGCAGGGCTCTCGGGCGCCGATATCGCCGCGGTCGGGATCACCGGCTATGGCAATGGCATCTATCTCGTCGACGCGGCCGGCGAGCCGGTCGCCAATGGTCTCACCTCCTCGGACACCCGGGCCGTGGATCTGGTCGCGGCCTGGCGCGAAGCGGGGCTGGAAGCCGAGGGGGTGGCGCTCACCGGCAAGCCCTTCTGGCCCGGCTCCTCGCTCTCCGTCCTCGCCTGGTTCGACCGTCACCGGCCGGAGGCCCTGGATCGCGCGGCCGCGGCCCTCAGCTGCAAGGACTATCTGCGCTTCAAGTTGACGGGGGAGATCGGCGCCGAGATAACGGACCAGTCCACCGCCAGCCTGGTCCCGCTCGCCGGGCGCCAGCGCGATCCGCGAATCCTGGGGATCGTTGGCCTGACGCATCGTGCGCCGCTGCTTCCTGCGCTGCTCGAGCCCTATGCGCTTGCGGGCGCGGTGACGGCCCGGGCCGCGGCCGAAACGGGATTGCGGCCGGGCATCCCCGTCTCCGCCGGATGCTGCGACAATCTGGCGGTGATGTACGGCACCGGCGCCATCGGCTTCGGCGAGGTCGTCGTGATGTCGGGA
>DATFRE010000055.1:0-14693 GCA_035263545.1 Dongiaceae bacterium | reverse complement strand
GCGCGGGCCCTGAGCCTGGCGCACGCGATCGAAGCGCGCCAGCGCGCGCTCGGCGGCATCGGGCGGCAGCACCATCTGGGCGCCCAGGCTGACGGTCTCGGTGGCGCGCGCGGCGGCGGCGCGGCCGAACACCACGAGGTCGAGCAGCGAGTTGGAGCCCAGGCGGTTGGCGCCATGGACCGAGACGCAGGCCGCCTCGCCGATCGCCATCAGGCCGGGTACCACCGAATCGGGATTGCCGTTCTTCAGCGTCACCACCTCGGCGCGGTGGTTGGTGGGGATGCCGCCCATATTGTAGTGGCAGGTGGGCAGGACCGGGATCGGCTCCTTGGTACAGTCGCAGCCGGCGAAGATGCGCGCCGTCTCGGCGATGCCCGGCAGCCGCTCATGGATCAGCTTCGGATCGAGATGCTCGATATGGAGGAAGATGTGATCCTTCAGCGGACCCACGCCACGGCCCTCGCGGATCTCCATGGTCATCGCCCGGCTGACGACGTCGCGCGATGCCAGATCCTTGGCCGAGGGGGCATAGCGCTCCATGAAGCGCTCGCCCTCGGAATTGGTGAGATAGCCGCCCTCGCCGCGCACGCCCTCGGTGATGAGGCAGCCCGCCCCATAGATCCCCGTCGGATGGAACTGGATGAACTCCATGTCCTGGAGCGGCACGCCGGCGCGCAGCGCCATGGCGTTGCCGTCGCCGGTGCAGGTATGGGCCGAGGTGCAGGAGAAGAAGGTCCGGCCGTAGCCGCCAGTGGCGAGCACCGTGAGCGGCGCGGTGAAGCGATGGATCGTGCCGTCCTCCAGCGACCAGGCCATGACGCCGCGGCAGGCCCCCTCCTCGTCCATGATCAGGTCGAGGGCGATGTATTCGATGAAGAACTCGGCGTGATGCTTGAGGGCCTGCTGATAGAGGGTGTGCAGGATGGCATGGCCGGTGCGGTCGGCCGCCGCGCAGGTCCGCTGCGCGATGCCCTTGCCGAAATGGGTGGTCATGCCGCCGAAGGGCCGCTGATAGATCTTGCCCGCCTCGGTGCGGCTGAAGGGCACGCCGTAATGCTCGAGTTCGATCACTGCCGGGATCGCCTCTCGCACCATGTATTCGATGGCGTCCTGATCGCCCAGCCAGTCCGAGCCCTTGACCGTGTCGTACATGTGCCAGCGCCAGTCATCCTCGCCCATATTGCCGAGAGAGGCGCTCATGCCGCCCTGGGCAGCCACGGTGTGGCTGCGGGTGGGGAAGACCTTGGTGATGCAGGCCGTGCGCAACCCCCGCTCGGCCATGCCGAAGGTGGCGCGCAAGCCCGCGCCGCCGGCGCCGACGACGATGACATCGTGGCTGTGGTCGGTGATCGGATAAGCCTTGCCGTTGACGGACGCTGCCGCGGACCCGTTGCCGGCCTTGGTTTCTCTATCGCCGTTCTGCATCACATCAACCCGAAAAGGCGATCTTGCTGAGCGAGACGAAGCCCGCGGTGAAGAGGCCGAGGCAAGCCCCCTTCGACAGCAGGATCAGGACGAGCTTCGCGGCCTCGCCATGGACATAGTCCTCGATCACCACCTGAAGACCGAGGGCGGCATGCCAGAATGCGGCCCCCAGCAGCACCAGCATCAGCCCATAGGTGAAGGGCTGGCCGAGCCAGAGGATCACGGCCGCCCGGTCGCCGCCGATATGGCCGAGCAGGGAGATGACGAACCAGATGACGAGCGGAATGAGGAGGAGCGCCGTCACCCGCTGCACCCACCAATGGGCGACACCCTCCCTGGCGGAGCCGAGGCCGCGCACCCGGCCGAGCGCCGTGCGATGATCGCTCATCAATGGCCCCCCATCAGAGCGAAGCCGGCGATGAAGGACAGCAGGGTCAGGACCGCAGCGAGCCCGACCACCGTCCAGCCGCTGGCATAGACGGTCTTCAGCTCGAAGCCGAAGCCGGCATCCCAGAAGAGATGCCGGATGCCGTTGGTCAGGTGAAAGTAGAGGGCGAAGGTCCAGCCGAAAAGCAGGATGCGGCCGAGCCAGGAACCGACGAGGGCCTCGGCGCTCGCGAAGGCCTCCGGCCCGCTGGCGGCGGCGATCAGCCAATAGACCAGGAGGATCGTGCCGACCGCAAGCGCCACGCCCGTGATCCGGTGCAGGATCGAGAGCACGGAGGTCAGCTGAGGTCTATAGACTTGAAGATGCGGCGAAATCGGACGGTTGGTCATGGTCGTGTCCGGTGCTGGTCGGGGTCCGGCCCCAGGTATCGCTGCAGTGCAGCGACCCCCACTCCAGGATGTAGCGTCACGGCCGGGTCAAGTCAACGCGACCGCCGCTTTGTGGACAACTCCGTGGATAAGCGGCCGATGAATTGTGCGTTGTTTGGGAATCCATGCACAAGAATCTGCGACACTATAGCGGCAGACCGGTTGTTGTGATGACGGATTCGGGTCAGTATTCCACCAGTACGCGAGAGCGTCGGGCCGCGCCCCGATAGCAGCCCTGCCCAGCAGGGATAGCGTCGGTGTCGCGGGTCCGCGGGCGGTCGCGGCCCTTCCCAGGGCGGGCTGTCCGGCGTCGGTCGCTGTAGCTGCCGCATTTCGGTGCGGCCGGCTCTGGTGATCGAGATGGGAGGCCAGGCCGTTCTCAATAAGACCTGCCTTCCGGTGCGCTTGGGGTCGTTCGCCGGGCCGACCTCCGTCGGTCCGGCCGGGCAAACCCCGCAGGCGTCGGCGCCGTCCCACAGGACGGTCCGAACGCCGCGGCCGGGGGTCGGTCGAGAAGAGGCGGGAATCCTGTCGGACGGAGCTCCTTGTCCGAGGGGGCTCGTGGCAGGGCGGTGGCGCCGGTCGTGCTGTGAAAGGTCGTCCGGGCGCGTCGTCGGCAGGAACGTCCCGCCGTTTTCTCGTATAGGAGCCTCGCGGCTCCGAAGGCGTCGGGAGCGCCCCACCTCCGGGGCGCGCTTGCGGGGGATGGCGACATCGGACCGCACCCGACGCCTTATTATTTAGCACAGCCGATTCGCTCGACTCAACGTGATTTTGCGGAAAACCCTCCGCCCTACCCCAATATTTAGATGACAGTCCCGTGAAGGCCCCAGGCTGCCTAACGGCGAGGCATCAGGACCGTATAGTCCAGATCCAGGAGGATCTCCGGCCCCGCCGCCGGAAAATCGGCACAGGGCAGGTCCTTGGTGGCGATGGTCCGGAGCCGCAGCGCACCGGCATCCAACCGGCTGGGCAGCGCCGACTTTGCCGTCACCTCGCTCCAGGCATAGACCGTATCGCCGGCGAAGCAGGGATTGAGGTGCCGGCCGGCATGGATGCCGGCGATCCGGAAGGCATTGGCCAGCCCGTTGAAGCTGAGCGCCCGGGCGAGGCTGATGACATGGCCGCCATAGACGATGCGCCGCCCGAAACGTCCGTCCTTTTCCGCATGCTGGTTGAAATGGACCTTGGCCGTGTTCTGGTAGAGCCGCGTCGCGGTCATGTGGCAGGATTCCTCGATGGTCATGCCGTCCACATGATCGATGCCCTCGCCGGCTTCGTAATCCTCCCAGAGATGCGGGCTTCCCGCGAGCTTCGCGTCGTAGCGCGAGAGATCGAGTGCGTCGGGTAGAAAAAGCGGATCCGGCGGCAGATGATCGGCGAGATCCGGCACCACCGGCGCCGGTGATGCCGCCGACTTGTCGCGCTTGCGGACCATGACCCAG
Source organism: Dongiaceae bacterium (assembly GCA_035263545.1). Classification (GTDB taxonomy): domain Bacteria; phylum Pseudomonadota; class Alphaproteobacteria; order Dongiales; family Dongiaceae; genus DASXQK01. The sequence goes on along the minus strand of DATFRE010000055.1, from coordinate 11,007 downwards.
CGCACGAAACCGAGGACCGTCTCGCCGCGCTCGTTCACCCCCGTGGTCCGCACATAGACCACCCCGGTCTCGCGGTTCGAGTTCTCCTTGAGCCCGATCACGACCGAGCTCGCGGTGAGGCTGTCGCCGTCATGGACCGGGACGCCGAATCTCACCTCGGCATAGCCGAGATTGGCCACGGCATTGAGGGAGATATCGGGCACGCTGCGGCCGAAGACGATATGGAAGACCAACAGATCGTCGAGCGGTGCGCTGGCGTAGCCGATCCCGCGCGCGAATTCGTGCGAGCTCTGGACGGCGAAGCGGCTGCCGGTCAGCGCGATATAGAGGGCGCGCTCGCCGGGCCCGAGACTGCGCGGCGTCGCATGGGGGATCTCCTCGCCGAGCCGGAAATCCTCGAAAAAGCGGCCGGGGTTCGTCTTGGAGGCGCTCACGCCGCGCCTTCGAGCGCGGTGATCGCGGCGGCGAGATCGACCAGCCGGCGCGCATTCAGCACATGGAGGTTCTCGATCAGCTTGCCGTCGACCACGACGATCCCCTTGCCCTCCGCCACCGCCGCCGCATGGGCGGCGATGATCCGCTCGGCCCAGGCCACCTCCTCCGCGCGCGGCGCGAAGACGCGGTTGGCGATGTCGAGGGTCTTGGGATGAATCAGGGTCTTGCCATCGAAGCCCATCTCATGGCCCTGGCGGCAGGCGGCCTCGAAGCCCTCCATGTCGTCGAGATCGAGATGCACGCCGTCGAGGATCGCGAGGCCAAAGGCGCGCGCGGCGAGGATGCAGAGCCCCAGGCTCGTTACCACCGGCAGCCGGTCGCGCGTGTGCTGGGCGTGGAGGTCGTTGACGAGATCGGAGGTACCCATGACGAAGCAGGCGACCCGCGGGCTCGAGCCGGCGATGGCGTCGGCGTTCAGCACCGCGCGGGGCGTTTCCATCATGCACCAGATGGCGAGCGCGTCCGGCGCGTCGCTCGCTGCCATCACCGTCTGCGCCTGGCGCACGGATTCGACATTCTCCGTCTTGGGCAGCAGCACGGCATCTGCGCCGGCCGTCGAGGCGGCGACGAGATCGGCATAGCCCCAGGGGGTGTTGAGGCCGTTGACCCGGATGATGATCTCGCGCCGGCCATAGCCGCCGGCCTTGACCGCACTCACCACCTGGCTTCGCGCATCGCGCTTGGCATCAGGCGCCACCGCATCCTCGAGATCGAAGATCAGGGCATCGGCGGCCAGCGTCTTGGCCTTCTCCATGGCGCGGAGATTCGAGCCCGGGATGTAGAGGACGCTGCGGCGGGGACGGGCGGATGAGGGCACGGGTCTCTCTCCCGATGGCGAAAACGCGGCGACTATAAAGGAGCGCCCTGCTATGGCAAAGTCGCGCACGCCATGAACATCCTGTCGATCCAGTCGCACGTCGCCTATGGGCATGTCGGCAACTCCACCGCGATTCCGGTGCTTCAGCGCCTCGGCCACGAGGCCTGGCCGGTGCACACCACCCTCCTCTCCAACCATCTGGGCTACCCCACCCATACGGGGCGCGTCCTGCCGCCCGAAGAGGTCGCCGAGGTCGTGGAGGGGCTCGCCAAGCTCGGGCTCTTCGGACGGTTCGATGCCCTCCTCACCGGGTTTCTCGGCCATGCCGCCACGGTCGCCGCCGACGCCGCCCGCCGGCTCAAATCCGCCCGGCCCGAGGCGATCTACTGCCTCGATCCGGTGATGGGCGAGCGCGCCACCGGCCTCTACGTGGCGCCGGCGACCGTCGAGGCCATCGGCGGTCTGCTGCTGCCTCTGGCGGACTTCGTCCTGCCCAATGCCTTCGAGCTCGATCTTCTCGCCGGGGGTCGGACCCGCAATCTCGGCGAGGTGATCGCCGCCGCCCAGGCGGTCGCGCGCCGGGCGCGCCCGGGTGCGGTGGTCGTCGCCACCGGTCTCGATCACGACGCAGCACCCGGCGAGCGCATCGAGGTGCTGGCCGCCGGTCGCGAGGAGGTCTGGCTCGCCAGCGTACCGCGCCTCGAGCTGCCGCTGCATGGCGCCGGCGATCTCTTCGCCGCCACCTTCCTTGCCCATTATCTCGAGCGGCGCGAACTCCCGGCGGCTCTCGAGGCGACGATGGATTCGACCCATGAGGTCTTCCTCGCCTCGGTGGGCCATGAGGAGATGGCGCTGGTCGCCGCTCTCGACCGGCTGGCCCATCCCCCGAAGGTCACGCGGATCGAGAGGCTCAGCTGATGCGGCTGACCGCCATCGACCATGTCCAGCTCGCCATGCCCGAGGGCGGCGAGGCCCGGGCACGCCAATTCTATGGCGAGATCCTCGGCCTGCCGGAAAAGGGGAAACCGCCGGCGCTCGCCGCCCGCGGCGGCGTCTGGTTCGAGGCCTCCGGACTCAAGATCCATCTCGGCGTTGAGAAGGATTTCCGCCCGGCCCGCAAGGCGCACCCCGCCTTGCTGGTCGAGGATCTGCCGGCGCTGGCCCGGCGCCTCAGCGCGGCCGGATGCCCCGTCATCGACGACGAGCCGCTCACCGGCTACCGGCGCCTCTATACCGAGGATCCCTTCGGCAATCGCATCGAGCTGCTGGAGCCAATTCCCTCTTCCGCGCTTTGAAGCGGGAGAGGGTGGCCGCCGGAGCGCCAGCGAAGGCGGCCGGGTGAGGGTCTTGCAGGCGCAGCGCTTGGCCTTCCCTCACCCTCCCCATCGCTCCGCGATGGGTCCCTTCCCTCTCCCGCTCCGAAGCGCGGGAGAGGGCAAGCCGGCAGCTACACCGCCAGCTCGTGCTTCACCAGATGCTCGGCGATCTGGACGGCGTTGAGGGCTGCGCCCTTGCGCAGGTTGTCGGCGACGACCCAGAAGGAGAGGCAGTTGGGCGCGGTCGGATCGGCGCGCAGCCGGCTGACATAGACCATGTCCTCGCCGGCGCATTCGATCTGGGTGACGTAGCCCTCATCGGCGCGATGGTCGATGACGCTGACGCCGGGCGCACGGCGCAGCGCTGCCAGCGCCATGGTCTCGTCGATGGGATTTTCGAACTCGACATTGACCGCCTCGGCATGGCCGATGAAGACCGGCACGCGCACGCAGGTCGCCGAGACCGCGATGTTCGGGTCCAGGATCTTGCGGGTCTCGACCGCCATCTTCCATTCCTCCTTGGTCGCGCCATCGGGCATGAAGACGTCGATATGGGGAATGCAGTTGAAGGCGATCTGCTTGGTGAAGCGCGTACGCTCGATGGGCGCGTTCATGTAGATGGCCCGGGTCTGGTTGAAGAGCTCGTCCATCGCCTCCTTGCCGGCGCCGGAGACCGACTGATAGGTGGCGACGACGACGCGCTTGATGCGCGCGATATCGTGCAGGGGCTTGAGGGCCATCACCATCTGGATGGTCGAGCAATTGGGATTGGCGATGATGTTGCGCTTCTTGTAGCGCGCGATGGCGTCGGGATTGACCTCCGGCACGACGAGCGGGATATCCGGGTCCATCCGGAACTGGGAGGTGTTGTCGATGACGATGCAGCCGGCGCTCGCCGCGCGGGGTGCATGCACCGCCGAGACCTTGGCCCCCGGCGAGAAGAGCGCGATATCGAAGCCCTTGAAGTCGAACTTGTCGAGGTCACGCACCTTCAGGACATCGTCATCGCCATAGGAAACCTCCGTCCCCGCCGAGCGGGCCGAGGCCACCGGAACGACCTCCTTGGCCGGAAACTCGTGCTCCGCCAGGATCTGCAGCATCTCGCGGCCCACATTGCCCGTACCGCCCACCACCGCCACTCTGTAGCTCATCTCATTCTCTCCATCTCGTTCTCTATCTCGCCTGGGCATGCTCTACGCCCGGATCCGGGTATCGACAATATTCAAGCCCAAACAAAAGGGCCGCCCCGGGGCGGCCCTGACGCTTCTCGTGTGACGCGTCGATCAGCCGCCGATGCTTGCCTCCGGGGTTTTGGTGGTGGTTGTCGCAGGTGCTGAGGTTTGACCCTGCGCCGCAGCACTCGCCACCGTCTGCTGATCGTTGGACGCGCTCTGATGCACCGAGCAGGCGACCGCCGACCCGGCCATGGCCAGGGCCGCAATCACCGCCAAGGAACCTATGAGCTTCCGCATGAGGAGCCCTCCACCAAGTACGGCAGATTATACGCCTGGCGCGACAGCCTGTCGACCCGTCAGGCCTTCAATGGGCGCCAGCCGCCAGCGAGCCCATGAACTGCCCGAGCCAGACTAGGCCCTGCGGCCACAAGCCGAGCCTGGCCGCCGAACCGACATGCCCGAGGGCGCCCAGATTGACGAAGCTCGATTCCCAGCTTTCGGCGAAGAAGCGGGCCCGCTCCAGGGAGACGAACTCATCGTTCTGGCTCGCCAGGACCATGGAGGGAAAGGGCAGCGGCTCGGTCAGCATCGGCCCGAAGCCGTGCACGGAGCCCTCGGATTCGTCGAAGAGATCCTGGTCGGTCGGCGCCACCAGGAAGGCCCCGCCGATCGTCCCGCTGCCGACCGCCTCGGCCCAGCGCATGACGAGGGAGGTGCCCAGACTATGGGCCACCAGCAGCACGGGCTTGCGGCAGCGGAGCACGGCCTCGGAGAGCCGCAGCGACCAGTCCTCGAAGACGGCCTTGCGCCAGTCATCCTGCTGGACCCGGCGCATATTGGGAAAGGCCCGCTCCCAATGGGTCTGCCAATGATCGGGGCCCGAGTCATCCCACCCGGGGATGATCAGGACGTCGAAATCCCGGATGTCCCGCATCGACCCCGGTCAATCGCCCGGGGGGCCGAGCAGGTTACGGGCGATCGCGAGCCACTCCGCCTCCAGCGCGTCCGTTGCGGTGGGCTTGCCCGCGCGCCGGTACCAATAGCCGGCATTCTCCAAATCGCCTTCGCGACGATGCAGATAGGCGTGGACCCAGCAGCCGGCCATGTCTTCCTTGGCCTGGGCGCATTCATGGGCCTTGTCCCAATCGCCCTTGGCCTCCCACCACAAGGCCTCCAGCGCCAGGCCCAGCCCTTGCGGCGGCACATCCCCGGAAAGGGATGCGCGATAAGCGGCGAACTCCATACCGGCCAAGATAGAGGGCGGAGCGAGCCCGCACCAGAAGTCATCCAAAAATTGCCTGCGCCATTTCTGGGACAGGCTTGCGTGTAGGCGGGCCTAGAGCATGGGTGCACGAACCTGCAGCATGCTCGGAAGCCCGCGCGGCGCTTGAGTGTAACAAATACAAGAGCTAGAGCGATTCCGCCTTTGGCGGAAACGCTCTAGCGCGCCAAGCGATCGAGCTCCACCAGCAGCGCATCGCCCATACCGGCGGTCGAGACCTGGGTCGCCCCCGGCGTCATGATATCGGCGGTTCTCCTGCCCGAGGCCAGCACCCGGTCGACCGCATTCTCGACGAGCTTCGCCTCGGCCTCCTGATCGAAGGAGTAGCGCAGCATCATGGCGAGGCTGAGGATCGTGGCGAGCGGATTGGCGAGGCCCTTGCCGGCGATGTCCGGGGCCGAGCCATGCACCGGCTCGTAGAGAGCGCGGCGCCGGCCGGTCGCATCGGGCGCGCCGAGGGAGGCCGAGGGCAGCATGCCGAGCGAGCCCGTCAGCATGGCGGCGCAATCCGACAGCAGATCGCCGAAGAGATTGTCGGTGACGATGACGTCGAACTGCTTGGGCTGGCGCACCAGCTGCATGGCGCAGTTGTCGGCATACATATGGCTGAGGGCGATATCGGCATAGTCGCTGTCATGCAGCTTCTGCACCTCCTCGCGCCAAAGCACGCCGCTTTCCATCACATTGGCCTTCTCGACCGAGCAGACCTTGCGGCCGCGCTTGCGCGCGAGCTCGAAGGCGACCCGTGCCACGCGCAGGATCTCGGGCGTCGTGTAGACCTGGGTGTTGATGCCGCGGCGCGTGCCATCCGGCAGGGTCTCGATGCCCCGCGGCTCGCCGAAATAGACGCCGCCGGTCAGCTCGCGCACGATCAGGATGTCGAGGCCGCGCACCAGCTCCGTCTTCAGGGTCGAAGCCTGGGCCAGCGCATCGAAGACCAAAGCGGGGCGGAGATTGGCGAAGAGCTCCATCTCCTTGCGCAGCCGCAGGAGACCCCGCTCCGGTTTCTTGTCGAAGGGCAAGCTGTCCCATTTGGGTCCCCCCACCGCACCCAGCAGCACCGCATCGACCTCCAGCGCCTGGGCCATGGTGGCGTCGGTGAGCGGCGCCCCATGCTTGTCATAGGAGCAGCCGCCGACCAGCCCCTCGCTCACATCGAAGGCGATGGCGCGGTTCTTGGCAACCCAATCCAGGGTCCGGTTCACCTGGGCCATCACCTCGGGCCCGATGCCGTCGCCAGGCAGGATCAGGAGCTTCTTGTTCGCAGCCATGAGTCAGGATCTTTCGGATGACGGCCGCGAGGGGCCGAGGTTCGAGAAGGAAGAAAGGCGCGCGCGGCTAGGCCCACATCCAGGGCCGCGCCATGCGGTCGCGCGCCTCGAAGCTGTCGATGGACGCGGCCTTCTCCAGCGTCAACCCGATATCGTCCAGCCCGTTCAGCAGGCAGTGCTTGCGGAAGGCATCGATCTCGAAATGGAGATGCCCGCCATCGGGGCCGGTGATCTCCTGCTTCGCGAGATCGATGGTGACGATGGCATTTGAGCCGCGCCGCGCATCGTCCATCAGCTTGTCGACCTCGGACTGCGGCAGCTTGATGGGCAGGATGCCGTTCTTGAAGCAGTTGTTGTAAAAGATGTCCGCGAAGCTCGGCGCGATGATGCAGCGGATGCCGAAATCCAGCAGCGCCCAAGGCGCATGCTCGCGGCTCGAGCCGCAGCCGAAATTCTCGCCCACCACCAGGATCTGGGCCTTGCGATAGGCCGGTTGGTTGAGGACGAAATCGGGCTTCTCCTTGCCGTCCATCTCGTAGCGCAGCTCGTCGAACAGGTTCTTGCCGAGCCCGGTGCGCTTGATCGTCTTCAGGAACTGCTTCGGGATGATCATGTCGGTATCGACATTGATCATCGGCAGGGGTGCCGCGACGCCGCGGAGCGTGGTGAACTTCTGCATGGCCCGAATTCCGGATGGCTGAGCCACCGGTTATGTCACGCTCCCCGGGCGCGGACAAGACCCGGGATATCCAGCGGATCAAGACTTTGTCACGGGCGACGGCCTATAATATCCGGGCCCATCCCAGCTAGGATGATCCGCAAAGGCCATGATCCGTACCCTGGTCCGCTACGACATCACGATCTGCGGTATCGACGAGCTGCCGCTGCACCGGGAGGCGGGGGTCAGCGACGTGCTCTCGATCCTCGACCCCCTGGCGGAGGATCCCGCCGCCTTCGAGGGCTTCCCGCCCCATCGCCGGCAGCTCCTGCGCTTCGACGACCTCATCTTCGAGGTGCCGGGGCTGGAAGCGCCCCAGGACCACCATGTCGCGGCGATTCTCGCCTTCGGGGCCGCGCTGGAGCAAAGCGACGTCGCCCATCTGCTGATCCACTGCCATGCCGGAGTCTCGCGCTCCACGGCCGCGGCGGCCCTGCTGATGGCGCAGCACAATCCAGGGCGGGAAACCGATGCCTTCCTCGCTCTGCTGGACATCCGCCACCAAGCCTGGCCCAACACCCGCATGGTCGATATCGCCGACCGGCTGCTCGAGCGCAGGGGTGCCTTGCGCGAGGGCCTCGTCGCCTACCGCCGCGCGCTGCTGGGCCGGCGCCCGCATCTTGCCGAGTTCATCCTCGGCGTCGGCCGCGGCCACGAGCTGCCGGACTAGGCCCGTGTATTCATAAAGGACCCAAAGCGGCCATCGACGGAAATATTGCTGCTTCGAGGCGAAAGCTGACGGCAGCATCCGCTGAGAGAACTGGATGATGGAGGAGGCCGATGAGGGTCATTTCCGTCAATGTGGGGCTACCCCGGACAGTGCAATGGAAGGGCAAGCCGGTTTCGACGGGCATCTTCAAAGCGCCGGTGTCTGGTCCGATCCATTTGCGGACCCTCAATTTCGATGGCGATCGCCAGGCTGACTTGTCGGTGCATGGCGGGCCGGACAAGGCGGTCTATGTTTATCCCGCAGAGCACTACGCCTTTTGGCATCGCGAGTTTCCGGACATGACTCTGCCGTGGGGCATGTTTGGCGAAAATCTAACCATCGAAGGTCTACAAGAGGACACCCTTCAGATTGGCGACAGGTTTCACATTGGCTCGACCGAGGTTGTGGCGACTCAGCCGCGGCTTCCATGCTTCAAGCTGGGGCTGAGATTTGGTCGTGACGATATCGTCAAGCGATTTCTCGCGAGCGGCCGTCTCGGTTTCTATTTCAAGGTAGTCGTCGAGGGCGAGGTTGCCGCGGGAGACCCGGTACTCCTGGCCGAACGAGCTAGCGGTTCCGTGGCGGTCTCGGAGATCACGCGGCTCTACGCCCGCGACAAGGACGACCTCGATGGGCTGCGGCGCATCATCGGTGTCGTGGCGCTGCCCGAGGATTGGCGAGACTACTTCAAGGAGCAGATCAACCGGATCGGGGCACATGTACAGCAGCCCGCCAACCGCGCTGCATGGACAGGCTTCCGCCCCTTCAACCTTCGAGAGAAGGTGCGCGAGAGCGAGAGTGTCGCCTCGTTCCACCTGGTACCAGAAGACGGACGACCATTGCCGCCCTATCTTCCGGGCCAGTTCCTGACCGTTCGGCTTGCGATTCCCGGTCTCGAGCGCCCTGTCGTGCGATCCTACTCGCTGTCGGAGGCCGCCCGGCCCGACCGCTACCGTCTCACAATCAAGCGGATCGAACACCGTCCGGGAGAGAGTGGCGCCAAGGCCGGGCTCGTATCGAGCCACTTCCATGACCGGCTCGCGGTCGGCGACCGGATCGAGGCGAAAGCGCCAGCCGGCGCGTTCACCATCGACGTGACCCAGCGCGACCGGCCGGTGGTGCTGATCGGTGGCGGCATCGGCATCACGCCGCTCCTAAGCATGCTCAATAGCATCGTCGCCGCGGAGGCACCCCGGGAGGTGTGGCTCCTCTATGGTGTCCGCGACGAGCGCGAGCAGATCATGTGCGCTCACCTTGAGACCATTGCCCGAGCCCACACCAACGTCCACCTCCATCTCTTCTATTCTCGGCTGACCGGTGCGATGGACGATCCCACCCTTCATGGCGGACACATAGACCTAGCTGCTATGCAGCGACTAATTCCCTCAACTGACTTTGATTTCTATGTCTGTGGGCCGTCAGCAATGATGGACTCCCTGACGCGAGACTTCGAAGCCTGGGGTGTCGCGGCCGACCGAGTGCATACGGAGGCCTTCGGCCCAGCAACGATCAAGCAAGCACTTCGCGGACCCGCCGCGCCGCCCGACTGCGGGTTTGACGTGACATTCGTCCGTTCGAATGTAACCGCTTTGTGGAACCAGTGCGATTCACCGTTACTCGAATTGGCCGAGGAGCATTCTGTGCCGATCGACTTCGGTTGTCGGGCGGGTAGCTGTGGTACCTGTGTGACGAAGCTCCTATCTGGCGCTGTCCGCTACCTACACCAACCTAATGCACCGATCGAGGTTGACGAAATTCTGCCCTGCATAGCCGTACCGGTGGAGCAGCTCGTGCTCGACGCTTAGATGCGTCTTCGGCCGAGAGCGCGCCGGGACCTGCCTGAGTAGTCGGGCGGACGATGGCCATGATACGCTCCAGGGATTGCACCGGGTGCGCGCCTTGCCACATCACGGCAGTGAATCTGGCCGGAAGTAACCTTGGTTCAGGAGAAGCGACAATGGGTGAGACCCATCCGGACAGGGGGTTGGTGGCGCTGGTCACCGGCGCGGGTGGTGGGATCGGGGCGGCGGTGGCGGCGGCGCTGGCCGCAATCGGCTGCCGCGTCGTGTGCGCGGGCCGCCGTCTTGACCGGCTCGAGGCAACCGCCAGACGGCTTGGACCCTTAGCTCATGCTCTCGAACTCGACGTGGCCGACCCGATATCGGTCGAAAGCCTGTTCGATCGCTTGCCAGAGGCGCTGCAGGACATCGACATCCTGGTGAACAACGCCGGCCATGATGTGGGCGGCCGGCGCCGGTTCGACCAGGGCGAGATGGCCGAGTGGCAGAGCATCGTCGAGACCAACGTCGTTGGACTCGTTCGCGTGACTCACAAGGTCATCGCCGGGATGGTTGCGCGCGACCGTGGCCACATCGTGAACCTGGGTTCGATCGCGGGGACGCGCGGCTATGCCGGTGGCACGCTCTACGCAGGCAGCAAGTTCGCGGTTCACGGCTTCAGCGAGTCGTTGCGCCTCGACTTTCGAAACACCGGCATCCGCGTGACAGAGATCCTGCCCGGGATGGTGCAAACGGACTTCGCCTTCCACCGCTGGCGCGGTGACGAAGAGCGCGCGAAGAGATTCTATCAGGAGTTTGGCGTCTGCCTCGCGCCCGAGGACGTGGCACGCATGGTTGCCTTCGCCGTGCAGCAACCGCCGCACGTCGTGATTGCCCAGCTGATGGTGGTACCGATCTCGCAGAGCTGAGCAGGATTTGCCGGATCACGACATACGCTTGCCGCTATGCACATAGCGTGTACCCGACAGCCGCGCGGCCTTCCTCGGATGCACCCGATCATGCCCTGTAGGTGACTACATCGCGTGTCGGCCATGCTGACGAGGCCTGCCCGGCACCTGCCATAGCCAATGCATGGTCCTGCACCTGGCATACGCGATTGGTCCAACCGGCTCCGAAGTGATTGAAATTCGGGAGCGTCTGATAGAAGGCCAGCCTGCGTGCGGCCAGTTCGCTGATAAGATCAGAGACGGGCCTGGATTTTACAGCGGCCACTGTCTGCGGGCCGATCGATCCATCGACCGCAACGCCCACCGCGGCCTGCAAAAACTTTGCCGACCTTCCGATGCCGATGTTGACGGATGCGTCAAATACCATCAGGTCCACACCCGCAGGCAAATCAGTACAACGCGAAGTGTCCGGCGTCAGCGATCGTGAGACAGACCGGGTGAGTTGAAGAAGGGAGGACTTCTGGCTCATCGTAGCCTT
>DATFRE010000054.1:0-3589 GCA_035263545.1 Dongiaceae bacterium | reverse complement strand
GGTCTCCGTCAATGTCTTCTCTTTCCCCTGCCGAGGTCCGCGTCATCGTCATCGGCGCCCTGCTGGCGCTGTTCCTCTCGGCGCTGGATCAGACCATCGTCGCCACGGCGCTGCCGCCCATCGCCGCCGATCTCGGCGGCTTCACCCTGATCTCCTGGGTGGTCACCGCCTATCTGCTGACCTCGACCTGCATCACACCCATCGTCGGGAAGCTGAGTGACCTCTATGGGCGGCGCCGCATCCTCAATCTCAGCCTGATCCTGTTCATGATCGGCTCGGCGCTTTCGGCCCTGGCGCCCAGCATGCCGCTTCTCATCCTCTTCCGCGCGATCCAGGGGCTCGGCGGCGGCGGGCTGCTCACCGTCGGCCAGACGGTCATCGCCGATGTGGTCTCGCCCCGGGAGCGCGGACGCTATGCCGGGCATTTTGCCGTGGTCTGGGGCAGCGCCTCGATCCTGGGACCCACGGTCGGCGGCCTCTTGACCCAGTATTATGGCTGGCCCTGGATCTTCTGGATCAACATCCCCTTCGGACTCGCCGCACTTCTCATCGCCGACCGGGCGCTTCGCAAGCTCCCCATCGAGTCGCACCGCTCCCGAATCGACCTCTGGGGTGTGCTTTTCCTCTCGGTGGGCACCGTCTGCTTCCTTGTCCTGCTCTCCCTCGGCGGCAAGGTGATCCCTTGGACGGCGCCGCCCGCTTTGCTGCTGGCGGCGGTCGCTGCGGTGGGGGGCGTACTCTTCGCCCGCGCTCAGACGCGCGCGGCCGAGCCGATCCTGCCGCCGCGCTTCCTGAAGGATGGGGTGATCCGTCCGGTCCTGGTCGTCTCCGTGATCATCTACGCCGTCTGGCTCGCGGTCAGCGTGCTGGCGCCGGTCTATTTCCAGGTGGCGCGGGGCGCTTCGGTCAGCGAGGCCGGGCTGCTGATGATCCCGATCATGCTGTCGAGCACGATCACCGCCAATGTCGCCGGCCGCTATACCCGCCGGCACGGGCGCTACAAGCGCCCGCCCATCGTCTCGCTGCCGCTGACGATCCTCTGCCTCTTCCTGCTCGCCGCCTTCGCCGCGGATCTCTCCCCCTATGCCGCCGCGACCATCCTGATGGTCGCCGGATTCGGCTTCGGCCCGATCTTCCCCTGCTGCAACGTCGCCGCCCAGAACGCGGTCCAGCGCCGGGATCTGGGGGCGGTCAGCGGCGCGGTCGCCTTCGCCCGGACCCTCGGCGGCGCTCTCGGCGTGGCCGCCGCCTCGGCTCTCGTGCTGGGCCTGCTCGCCGGCGCGCTCGGCCGAGGCGGTGAGGTGGGCGATATCGAGGATCTGGTACGCCAGTCGCTGTCGCCGGAGGCGAGGGCCACCGTCGCCGGCGCCTTCGCCGTGATGTTCGGCGCTTGCGGCGTGGTGCTGGCGCTTGGACTCGGCGTCTATGCCCTGGTCGAGGACCGCGAGCTGGGCGAGCACCCGCCCGCCGCCCCGATCCCCGCCGGCGAGTGAGCGCACCCGCCGCCACAGCCAGCCTGCGGCGTTACGGCGGCAATTCGGTGCTGCGCGCCGTCGGTTATATGTGCCTGGCGTCCCTCTTCTTTCCGATCCTCAACGCCTCGGTCAAATATCTGGGCCAGCGCTACCCCATCACCGAGGTCTTCTTCGCCCGCTATCTCGGCCATTGCGTGATCTGCCTGGCGCTGTTCCTGCCGCGCCATGGCCGCCAGCTCTTCGCCACCAGCCGCCCGGGCCTGCATGTCCTGCGCGCCGGCCTCCTCTTCTGTGCCTCGGCCTTCTATTTCCTCGGCATCCAGACCATCGACCTCTCCACCGCCGCCGCCATCTCCTTCGCCGGGCCGATCTTCGTCACCGCCTTCTCGGTGCCGCTGCTGGGGGAGAAGGTCGGCCTCAGGCGCTGGAGCGCCGTGCTGGCGGGCTTCATCGGGGCGCTCGTCATCATCCGGCCCGGCACGGCGGTGATGCAGTGGGGCGCGGTGCTGGTGATGATCGATGCGCTGGCCTACGGCCTCTATCAGATCCTGTCGCGCAAGGTGGGCAGCATCGACCCGGCCTATACCTCCATCACGCTGGCCGGGCTCGGCGGCTTCCTCCTCTCCTGCCTGATCCTGCCCTTCTTCGCCATCCGCCTGCCGGACAACGCTGTCGACCTCGCCGTCTTCGCCGCCATTGGCCTCTGGGGTCTACTCGGCCACTACTTCGTCATCAAGGCCGTCCAATGGGGGCGCGCAGCGGTGGTGGCGCCTGTCGCCTATGTCGAGCTCGTTGGCGCGACCCTGATCGGGTGGCTCCTCTTCGCCGAGTTTCCCGATGGCTGGACCTGGCTGGGGGCCGCGATCATCGTCGGCAGCGGGCTCTACATCACGCTGCGCGAGCGCCGGCTGCAACGATTGCGCGAAGGCGAGGGGTGATCTGCGCGGATCTGCGAAAAAATTTTCGCCCGCCGGGGAAAAATCGCGAAAAACATCTTGTGAAGCAGGGAGTCCATCCCTACATTCCGCGCTCACGACGCACACGCACGTGCCGCTGGCCCGCAAGTGGTTTATGCAACGACGGAAGCGTCCTTTTTGGATCTAGCCGGCTAGACGCCGGGTCTTGAAAGGGTGTTTACGATGTTTGCTCCGCAGCCGGGCCGCCGTGCGCGTTCGCGCATTTCCGAGAAATCCGCCGCCGTCCTGCCCCTCGGGCGCACGGTTCGTCGCGCCAAGAAGGCGCCGCTGGCGCTCGTCCACAGCGCCGAGCTGCCGGCCGAGCGCGGCGGTATGCCGCCGCGCATCGCCCGCTATCTCGAGACGGCCGAGCTGCCCTCGCCCTGCCTCGTGGTCGATGTCGACCTGGTGGCCCATAACTTCATGGCGCTTGCCCAGGCCCTGCCCACCGCCCGCGTCTTCTATGCCGTGAAGGCCAATCCGGCCCGCGAGATCCTGGCGCGGCTGGCGAGCCTCGGCTCCTGCTTCGATACGGCCAGCCTGGGCGAGATCGATGTCTGCCTCTCGCTCGGCGTCGGGCCGGAGCGGATCTCCTACGGCAACACCATCAAGAAGCAGCGCGACATCGCCGCCGCCTATGAGCGCGGCGTGCGCCTCTTCGCCTTCGACAGCGCAGCCGAGCTCGACAAGCTGGCCGAGAGCGCGCCCGCCGCTCAGGTCTATTGCCGGGTGCTGACCGACGGGGCCGGCGCCGAATGGCCGCTCTCGCGCAAGTTCGGCTGCGAGCCGGCGATGGCGGAGGAGCTGCTGTTCCAGGCCGCCGCGCGGGGCCTGGAGGCCTATGGCATTTCCTTCCATGTCGGCTCCCAGCAGACCGACCTCGCCCAGTTCGACCGGGCACTCGCGATGACCGCCGGCATCTTCGAGCGGCTGGCGGCGCGCGGTGTCACCCTGCGCATGATCGATCTCGGCGGGGGCTTCCCGGCGCGCTATCGCAGCGATGTGCCCTCCTTCGCCGCCTATGGCGTGGCGATCCGCGAGTCGCTGCAGCGCCGGTTCGGCACAGCCATGCCCGAGCTCATCGTCGAACCAGGCCGCGGCGTGGTGGGCGATGCCGGCGTGATCCAGGCCGAAGTGGTGCTGGTGTCGGAGAAAGGC
>DATFRE010000053.1:0-10319 GCA_035263545.1 Dongiaceae bacterium | reverse complement strand
TGACGGCAACATGATCCTGCTGTCCCGCACCGCCACGCCCGAGCAGAAGCGGCGCTGGCTGATCCCGATCATCGAGGGCAGGGTCCGTTCCGCCTTCGTCATGACCGAGCCCATGCCCGGTGCCGGCTCCGATCCTTCCGCCATGCGCACCCGCGCGGTGCGGAAGGGGGACCGCTGGGTGGTCGAGGGCCATAAATGGTTCATCACCGGCGCCGATGCGGCCCAGCATTTCATCCTGATCGCACGCACCTCGGAGGATTCCCGCAGGGGCCTCTCGGCCTTTCTCTTCGACCGCGATCAGCCGGGCTGGCGGATCCTGCGGCGGATTCCGATCATGGGGCCCGAGGAGCATGGCGGGCATTGCGAGCTCCTGTTCGAGGGGTTGGAGATTCCCGACGAGAACCGGCTTCTTCAGGTCGGCGATGGCTTGAAGGTGACCCAGATCCGCCTCGGCACGGCGCGGTTGACCCACTGCATGCGCTGGCTTGGCATGGCGAAGCGCGCGCTCGAGATCGCCGCCGCCTATGTCGCTGAACGCGAGAATTTCGGCACGGTCCTGGCCAAGCATGAGGGCGTGCAGTGGCTGCTGGGCGAGGCGGCCATGGCCATCGAGCTCGGCCGGCTCTTGACCGCCAAGGCGGCCTGGAAGCTCGACCAGGGCGATTTCGCCCGCAAGGAGGTCTCCATGGCCAAGGTTCAGGTCGCAGACGCCCTGCACAAGGCGATCGATACCGCCATCCAGCTTTGCGGCGCGCGGGGCTATTCCAAGGACACACCGCTGGAATGGATGTACCGCTACGCGCGCCAGGCCCGCCTCGTCGATGGGGCTTCGGAAGTTCACAAAATGGTGCTGGCCGGGGCCTTTCTCGCCGAGGGCAATTCCTTCTGGTCCTGAGATGGCACAGCTGAACCTGGCGGAGTCCGCGGTGCAGTCGCGGCTGGCCGCCTTCATCGCCGCGGCTGCCGGCCGGCCAGCGCGCATTGCCGCCGCGCAGCCGCTGAGGGGCGGAGCTATCCAGGAGAACTGGCTGGTCACGGCGCAGATCGGCGGCAAGACCGAAGAGCTGGTGCTGCGCACCGATGCGCCCTCGAGCCTCGCCGTCAGCCATGGGCGGGCGCAGGAGTTCGCTCTCCTTCGCGCCGCCCATCGCGCCGGCGTCTCCGTGCCGGAGCCGCTCTGGCTCTGCCGCGATCCCGCCGTGCTGGGCCAGGATTTCTATCTGATGCGGCGTATTGCCGGCGTGGCCCAGGGCCATCGCGTGGTGAAGGACAAGTCCTTGGGCGGCGACCGGGCCCGGCTCGCCGAGCGTCTCGGCGCCGAGCTTGCGCTCATCCATTCCATCAAGCCGGGTGCGCCGGGCCTCGAATTCCTTCCTTTACCGCAGGCGAGCCCGGCGCTTGCGGCGATCGCGGGCTATCGCGCCCATCTCGACCGCTGGGAAAGAGGATACCCGGTGCTGGAATGGGGGCTCCGTCGCCTCGAGCTGGCGGCACCGGCATCGGGCGAGATCGTGCTCACCCATCAGGATTTCCGCACCGGCAACTACATGATCGATCCGGCCGGGCTCACAGGGATTCTCGATTGGGAGTTCGCGGCCTGGGGCGAGCCGATGACCGACATCGCCTGGTTCTGCGCTCGCTGCTGGCGTTTCGGCGCTGAGGCGCTGGAGGCGGGCGGCATCGCCGCCAGGAGCGATTTCTATCGCGGCTACGAGCAGGCTTCGGGCCGGCGGATCGACACGGCCGCGGTGCATTTCTGGGAGGCGATGGCGCATATCCGCTGGGCCGTGATCGCGCTGCAGCAGGCGCATCGTCATATCTCCGGCGGCGAGGCTTCTTTGGAGCTGGCGTTGACGGGCCGCCTTCTGCCGGAGCTCGAGCTCGCGGTCATCGATCTCCTCGCCCCCGGACCCTGGCCGCAACCGGCGCCGCTGCCGGCGGCCGTTTCAGGCGAGCCCTCGGGCGAAGTCCTTCTGGCTGAGGCGCGCCGCCTCATGCTCGAGGATCTGCTGCCGATGCTGCCCCCCGAACGCCATTACGAGGCCCGCATGCTCGCCAATGCCATGGCGATTTCGGCCCGCGAGCTCGCGGCCCTCAGACCGTCGCTGCCGGACCGCAAGCCTCTCGCCCGCGCCATTCGCGCCGGCCATCACGACAAAGACGAGAATCTGCGTGACCTGCTCGCCGCCGATGTGCTGGCCCGGCTTGCGGTCAGCAATCCAAGAACGCTGCCGCGTACTTCCCCCTCTCCCGCGCTTTGAAGCGGGAGAGGGAAGAAGTGGGCACGCCGTCGCTACTCGATCGGCTTCGGATCGACAAAGCGCCGCAGCACATTGCCGGTGATGCGCGCGACATTGTTGTCGTAGCCGTTATGGGCCAGCGCGGAAGGCCAGGCGATGGAGCCGGTGGAGAAAACGGCGCCACCCTGCAGCGTCTCGAAGAAGGTGATATCGGCGCGGACCTTCGGATGCTCGATGCCGTCGGTGCCGGGCTGGGCCGAGATCAGCTCTTCCGGCGTCACGGCATAGACGTTGCTGTGTTCGACGGAGCTCGCCACCACGAGAGCATGAGGTGGCGTGCCGAGGCGCTCATCGGCGATGTCCAGCTCCAGCCCCGCAGCACCGCCGAGCGAGCCGAAATCGCCAATCCGCTCCTCCGGCCCGACACCCTCGAAGATGAAGGCGGCCCGCGGATCGCGGCTCGCGGGCGTAGGCAGGAAATAGGAATTCGCATCGAAGCCTTCAGAGGCGAAGCCCACTCCCACCAGGTGCTGCGGTGCCCGGCCGCTCGAGCGCCAGAGCCCGCCGGGCTCGCCGGTGAAGGAGAGATGCATCTCGGCCGGATGCGCCTCCCAGGTGCGCGTTCCGGTTTCGCCGCGGCGGACCTCGATGACACCGGGCAGCGTGTCATGGAAGGCAGTCCGCCAATAGAAGCCGTTGCCCCCCAAATACATGAGTCGCCCGCCCTGGCCGAGATAAGCCTCCAAGGCATCGAGCATCGCCGTCGAGTGATACTCGGGATGGCTGCCCGCGATCACCGCGCGATAGGGCGCCAGAAGCCCGAGACCCTCGCGATGGATATCCTCGTCCGTGATCACGTCGCAGCCCTGGCCGATGGCGTCGAGCCAGTCGGTGATATGAAGGTCGGCGTTGAAGTTCCAGATTCGCTGCTTGGGTCGGGTGTTGACGATCGGGCGCAGCCGGGAGGAATAGCAGGACCCGCTCCCGTCGCGATGGCGGTCATAGACCGAGACGCCGAGGTCGCGCCGCTCGATCAGGAAGAGATCGGTGGGCGAGAATTTGAGCAGCGCGCCATAACAGATCTCGGCGATGGGATCCTCATAGCCATGATGGCTGTTGGCATAGGCCATGAAAGTGGCGGTCGAGGCGATGAAGGCGAGGGGCGAAGTGGCCTTGCCCTTGGGCGGCAAGACGAAGAAGGGAATGAAATCCTCGCCCGTCTCGCCGGGTGCTGCGAGCAGATGGGCGGCATAGACGCCGCTCGGCAGGTTCGCGGGGATGGTCCAGGCAAAATCCGTGCGCCAGCGGCAGTCGTAGAGGTCGTCGGTGTGGAAATGGATCGCCCCATAGAGATCCGGCCGGTCGCGCCAATGAAGCGCCTGGCCGGACCATGCCGCCCCGATCATGCCGCGGGCAGGAAGGTTGACCGTCTCCCCATGGAGCCCATTGCCTGAGAGATCCGCTACATGGGTGCCGCCGATCCCCTGGGAGAAATCCCACTGGCCGACGATGCCGCGGTCGGGATCTATCAGGCGCGGGGCCTCGATCTTGCCGTTGTAGCCCTCGCCCATGACCAGCGAGGCATCGGCCGGCGCGTTGGCGGGGTGGGCCTGGCCGGTGGCCTCGGCCGCGCTGTCGTCCCGGGCGAACCCGTCCAGCGGCGTCTGGGATATCTCCACGCGCCCGGTGCCGGCATCGTAGCGGGCCTCGGCGGCGTACCATTGCCGGGCGTGAAGGGGCATGCCGGTGGCGAAGAGCTGGTCCCCCAGCCGCAGCGCCAGATCGCCCGCCGGCCCGATGACGAGGGCGAAGCCGGCATCGCCGCGCCGGCGGCCGATCAGGATCTGCTCCGTCCCGGCAGCCGGGGTTGTCGGCCAGATATTGGCCCGCAGGATGAAGCTCTCCAGTCGGTCGAGGGCCGGCGCCGGGGGTACGATGATGCAGGAGCCTGTGCGAATCGGCTGCCGCCGGCCGGGATAGTCGCCGTCGACGGCGGCTCCGACCGGCCGTGCCTTGAATCCTGGACCTTCCGGCCGGTCGTCGCCGCAGATGAGGCGCAGGATGCGGGCCTGGTAACGGGCCGCTCCGGCCTCGCAGCTCACCTTGAACTCGATGGTCTCGCCGGGGCGCACCGACATCCGGTCGGCGTAGCCGATGATCTGCAGCATGAGATGAAGCCGTTCAGTCGAGGGGGAGGTCTTGGCCGGTAAAGCGCTTCCAGCGCAGCTTGAAGACGGCCCATTCCGCCTCCTCGGGGCTGGCGTAGACGGGGCCGAGGCGCCGCGGAAGCTGGCCCGGGCGCGGATCATAGGCCGCAAGCGCCCAGGGACCATGGCGCCCGTCGCGGATCAGGACTAATTGCCCGTCCTGCGGTTCGGAGCGGAACGCGTTGAGGATCCGCTGCAGATCGCCGCTGTGGCGGCCATAGATATTGGCCTTGAACTCGCGGGCGAGGTCGATGCGGGTGGGGTCTATCCGGAAGGTCATGAGCGATGCAGGGCCATTTCGACGAAGCGTGGTGCGATCATAGACCGTTACCCTTCGCCGAGAAAATGCCACGATCCAGTCCCGAGCCTGCCGCACTCGCTGCCCAGCCTCCCCTGTCACCGGAAGCAGGAAGGGGAGAGCAGGATGTTCAGGGCCGATGGAGAGCCACCGCTTTCGGAGCTTCTGGCAGACCCCGTCCTCCAGTTACTCATAAAACGAGATGGTATCAGCCTGGATGACCTGCGGAAGCTGATCGACGACTTACGCGAGCGTCGGCCGCCGGATAATCCACCGGAAAAGGGGTGAAGCGCCAGAGTCACAGTAGGATACCGGCTTTTCTTCCGGGCCTTGCCATCCCTTGCCCAGGGACCGACATTGTGAAATGTTTGTTTAGCCGTCCTGGCGACTAGGGGGTTTCGACGAATTAAGGATCGCCAGCGTTTGCGTCCTGGAACCTGGATTGAACACCAGATCGTGGGATAGGGCTCTATGTGTTGGAAGAGCGTCGGTTTCAAATTGTTACTGGGATGCATGGCGCTCGGCCTCATCTCGCCGGTCGAGGCCCGGGCTGGCGACGGGATCATCGATGAGATCAAGCTCGGTTTCCTCGCCGCCGATACGGGCATCGGGGGCCCGAAGGTCGAGCACGGCCTGGACATCAACGGCGAGGTGCTCTTCACCGCCCCGCAATGGTTCATTTCCCAGGGCGATCCCGAGTGGCTGAAGATCCTTCTGGCGCCGCGCCCCGATATCGGCTTCACGGCCAATACCGCTGGGGGCACCAGTTTCGGCTATATCGGCCTGAACTGGACGGCCGATCTCGCGAAGAACGTCTTCAACGACCATGACGGTATCTATTTCAGCTTCGGCTTCGGCGGCGCCTACAACAACAGCGATCTCAGCGGGGACAACTCGGCCGACAATAACAAGGACATGGGCTCGCGCCTCCTGTTCCACCTCTATGTCGAGCTGGGCTACGACATCACCCAGCATGTGAATGTCTCGGCGTTCTACGAGCACTACTCCAACGCGGACCTGGGCACGACGAATCCCGGCATGAACAATCTCGGCATGCGCATCGGCTACAAGTTCTAGGGCTATAGGTTCTAGAACGGGCGCTTAGCCCGCGCCGGCCGCAGCCGGCGATCCATCCTCAGCGGGCAGCAGGCGGTCGATCATGCCGCGGGCGATCTCGCGCTCACCCATGATGGTGAGGTCCACGCCATAGCGGTGCAGATGCTCCACCTCCGCATCGCTATGGGCCCGGGCGATGATCTCGATGGTCGGATTGGCGACGCGGGCCTGCTCGGCGATCTGGCCGGCCTCGAAGCCGTTGGGGATCGCCACCACAAGGCTCGCGGCGCGCGCGATATTGGTCGCCCTCAGCACATCGGGGGCGGCGCCATTGCCGAGGATGGCCTCGAGCCCCCGGTCGCGAAGCTGCTCGACGAGATCCTGGCGGTCCTCGACCACGATATAGGGGCGCTGCGCGGCGCCCAGCGCCTCGCCCACCAGCCTTCCCACCCGGCCATAGCCGATGAGGACCGTGTGGTTCGTGAGTGCCGTGACCGGAATTGCGGGCTCCCGCCGCGCCGGCTCGGCGGCCATCTCCGGCGGCGGCGGGTGGCGGCGGCGCTCGAGCCGAGACCCAAGGCGCCCGGCCAGGGTCAGGAGCGCCGGGTGGAGCAGGATCGACAGGATCGCGCCGGCGAGCACGAGATCGCGGCCCAGCGGCGTCAGAAGGCCGAGGGCGACGCCGAGGCTGACCAGGACGAAGGAGAACTCACCGATCTGTCCCAGGCTCGCCGCCACGGTGCAGGCCTGGGCCACGGGCTGGTGCAGCAGGAGCTGCAGGCCGAGCGCGATCCCGGTATTGCCGATTAGGATGATCGCCAGGACCGCGAGGACGGCAAGCGGCTCGCGCAGCAGGATCGTCGGGTTGAAGAGCATGCCGACCGAGACGAAGAACAGCACGGCGAAGGCATCGCGCAGCGGCAGGGATTCCTGGGCCGCCTGATGGGCGAGCTCGGACTCGCTGAGGATGACACCCGCTAGGAAGGCGCCCAGGGCGAGCGAGACGCCGAAGAGCTTTGCGGCGCCATAGGCGACGCCGAGCGCGATTGCCAGCACCGCCAGCCGAAAGAGCTCGCGCGAGCCGGTATGGGCGACGTAATGCAGCATCCAGGGAATGACGCGCCGCCCGACCAGCAGCATCAGGGCCGCAAAGGCGATCAGCTTGCCGAGCGTGATGGCGAGCTTGGCCAGGATGTCATGGGTCGCGGCGAGGCCCGCGAGGGCGGGCAGCAGCACCAGGGCCAGGACCATGGCGAGGTCCTGGGTCACGAGCCAGCCCACCGCCACATGGCCGGCCTGGCTGTCCACTAGATGGCGTTCCTGAAGCGCGCGCATGGTCACCACGGTGCTGGCGACCGCGAGGCCCAGCCCGAAGACCAAGGCGCCCGAAAGCTCCCAGCCCAGCAGCCGGCCGAGGCCGAGGCCCAGCAGGGTGGAGAGGGCGATCTGGGCGACGGCGCCGGGTCCGGTGACAGATTTCACCGCCAGCAGCTCCCGGATCGAGAAGTGCAGGCCGACGCCGAACATGAGGAGGATCACGCCGATCTCCGCGAGCTGCCCCGCCAGGCTCTCATCGGCGACGAAGCCGGGCGTGAAGGGGCCGGCGGCGACGCCGGCGAGGAGATATCCGGCGAGCGGGGAGAGGCGCAGCCGCATGGCTGCGACGCCCAGCACGAAAGCGAGGACGACGGCGCTGACGAGAGTGGTGATCAGTGGAGCATCGTGAGACATGTCCGATGATGGCAGGGGGGCGCCAAGGGCGAAAGGGCGCGGATGGGGAAGCATGGTCTCCGGCCCGCATTCCGGCTGGAGCCGCGCGTGACAGGCTTGAATTTAGCCGTGGCGCGACCGCCGGGGTCAGTGCCAAGCTGGGGCTCTAAGCCCGGGCTGGTCATCAGTTCGCGGTCGGGGATACCGACGATGGCGAGCGCCAGGGCGTCAATGGGGACTTTATGGCTCACCTGGTGACGCCGGCCACGGGAGTAGAGCAGGGGCAAGGCTCGCCCCGCCAATGTCAAACCCCAGGAGAGAAGCCATGACCATCAACATCGCGGCAGTGGCG
Organism: Dongiaceae bacterium; assembly: GCA_035263545.1. GTDB lineage: Bacteria > Pseudomonadota > Alphaproteobacteria > Dongiales > Dongiaceae > DASXQK01. The sequence continues at coordinate 2,456 of DATFRE010000053.1, read as the reverse complement.
AGAGTCCTGCCCATCGTCGCACTGGCATTGTCCGGCTGCGTATCGAAGAGCAAGTACGAGGAGCTGCAGACCCAGAATCAGCAGCTTCAGCAGCAGGTCACGAACCTGCAGAAAGAGGCCCAATTCGTCGAGGCCGGCGATCTGCTGTTTCCCCCGGGCGGCTATCAGCTGAGCCCGGCCGGCCAGGCGGAGCTCAGCAAGAACATCGTGCCCAAGCTGATCGGGCTCCAGGATGCCAAGGTCGTCGTCTACGGCTATACCGACAATACACCGATCGGTCCGGCGCTGAAGCAGCAGGGGATCAACGACAACCTGACCTTGTCCTCGCGACGGGCCGGCGCGGTCGTGAACTACCTGATCTCTCAGGGCGTGAACCCGAACATCATCTCGGCCAAGGGCTTCGGCGAAACCCATCCCGTCGCTTCGAACGACACGCCCGAGGGCCGGGCTCAGAACCGGCGCATCATCATCACGGTCCAAGGACCGGGCGCGCCGGCCAGCTGATCAGGTTTCCATCGCACGGAAAGAACGTCGGGGGCACGCGAAAGGGAAGCGCGCGCGAAGCGCGCGGCTATCCTTTCGCGCCTGCGCCATGGCAACACGGGAACAACAGTCCACAGTCATTCGCCCTTTTCCGCTGACCATCGCCGAAGTGCCCGCCCCATAGGCACTTCTCCGCAGATCGTACTCACAGTCATTCATGGACCGTCGCCACAAGCCGCGCTATTTTGAGTGCCGAGTGAGTGCCAAGGGGATGGTCCATGCGTCGCAGGCTTACTGATAGGTATCTCCAGACCGTCCGCGCTCCTGCCTCTGGACGATTGGTTGTGGCAGACACGGAAGTGACCGGCCTGAGCCTCAGGGTCACGCCCAATGGGACCAGGAGCTTTGTCGTCAGATATCGTCCCCGCCGGGAGGCGCAGCGGAACTTCACTATCCGGCTGGAGCGATACTATCTCGGCCTGCAACGTGGATCGGGAAGGAGCCGGCGATGAACAAGCTCGAAACCGGCGAAGAAGCTGGTCATGTCCGTTCAAATTTGCAAAAGGAGCTGGCCAAGGTTCTTCAACAGCGGGCGGCCATCTCGGCAGTGTTGCGCGCTATCGCCAACTCACCACATGACTTGCAGCCCATATTCGACACCATCGTCGAGCGCGCCGTGGATCTCTGCCGAGCGGGGGTGGGCGGCTTCCGTCTTTCCGAGGAAGCAGGCTTTCGTCTCGTCGCATCTAAACGGAGCCCCGCGGTGTCAGAGATGTATCCGCGGTCAATTCTGGAACGCGAGGGCGTTATAGCTCGCCTCTGCGCAACCAAATCGCCCGTCCACATCCCCGACTTAGCCACAGATTTTGACGGCAATTCTATGGGAGAACCTGAACGAGAGGCTATATCAACTGGCGTTCGGACGCTCCTCATCGTGCCGATGCTCAGAAACGACGAGCTGATCGGAATGCTTAGTCTTGCGCGGCAACGCGTAGAGCCCTTTACGGAGAACGAGATCGAACTGATCACGGACTTCGCTGCGGAGACCGGCATCGCCCTGGAGATCACCCGCCGCGAGCGGGAGCTGCGCGAGCTGCAGATGGAGCTGGCCCACGCGAACCGCGTCGCAACCATGGGGCACCTGACCGCCTCGATTACTCATCAACTCAGGCAGCCCATGACTGCAGCAGGGATCAGTGCTAGTGCTACGCTGCGGTGGCTAGAAAGAACTCCGCCAGATCTGGCGAACGCTCGGGAATCGCTCGCCGAAATCGTCGGCGCTACCGACCGAGCAAGCAAGGTTGTCGACAGTATTGGTGCCTTCATGAGGAAGGCGTCGCCCCGTAAGGAGCGTTTAGACCTCAACGAGTCGATCCTGGGGGTGGTCGCGCTGACCCGCAGCGAAGCCATCAAGCACGGCGTCGTGATGCGCACGGAACTCGCGCCTCGCTTGCCGGGCATTCACGGCGATCGGGTGCAACTCCAACAAGTGATGCTGAACTTGATCGTCAACGCCATCCAAGCCATGAGCGGCGTTGCGGAGGAGCGGCGCGATTTGCTGATCAGCAGCGCGGCCACTGAGGAAGGCGCGCGTGTCGAGGTCCGAGACACTGGCCCAGGGCTGCAAGCGGAGACCCTGCCGCACCTCTTCGACCCCTTCTACACGACCAAGCCCGACAGCATGGGCATGGGCCTATCCATCTGCCGCTCGATCGTTGAGGCTCATGAGGGACGGCTCTGGGCCACGCCGTGCGAACCGCATGGAAGCTTGTTTCAATTTACGATTCCTGCCGCGCACGCCGCGGCGTCGTAAACAGATCATCTATGTCGCCTTTTGGCACATCGCGTCGTTTTCGCGGCAACGCAGTATTTCGGTCGTTTTCTGAGCGAAGCGGACATGAACCAAATTTATGAGTACGCACCCTAGTCACGTGAATCTAAAGTTCGCTGCATAAAGTGTTCTGTGTCTTTTG
>DATFRE010000052.1:0-2961 GCA_035263545.1 Dongiaceae bacterium | reverse complement strand
ATGGACCGAGCAGAGGAAGGCGCAGGCCGCCCCGAACTCCGGCGGCCGGCCGAAGCGCCCCGCGGGAGTCTCGGCCTCGAGCTCGGCCACGGCCTCGGCCCTTGTCAGCTTGCGGGCCTTGGCGGTCGCCTGGATGAAGCTCTCCAGCCGGTCGGTCGCGAAGGAGCCGGGCAGCAGGTTGTTGATCGTTACATTGTGGCGCACGGTCTTCCGGGCAACGCCGGCGACGAAGCCGGTAAGGCCGGAGCGCGCGCCGTTGGAGAGGCCCAGCACCTCGATCGGCGCCTTCACCGAGGAGGAGGTGATGTTGACGATGCGCCCGAAGCCGCGCGCGATCATGCCGTCGACCGTCGCCTTGATGAGGGCGATGGGGGTCAGCATGTTGGCATCCAGCGCCATCAGCCAGTCCTCGCGAGTCCAGTCACGGAAATCGCCCGGGGGCGGACCGCCGGCATTGTTGATCAGGATGTCGGGATCGGGGCAGACGCCGAGAACCGCTTCCTGCCCCTCGTCGCTGGCGATGTTGGCGGCGACCGCCGTCACCGAGACGCCATGGGCGCCGCGGATCTCGGCGGCGACCTGGTCGAGCTTGTCGCGATCGCGGGCGTTGATCACGAGATCGACCCCGGCCTCGGCCAGGGCCTCGGCGCAGGCGCGCCCGAGACCCTTGCTCGAGGCGCAGACGATGGCGCGGCGGCCGCGAATGCCCAGATCCATGACGCTCTCCCTTACGAATGAGGCCGGTCGAATGAGGCAGGCGTGATCCGGCCTTGTCCTACTATGAATCCGCTTCGTCGGCGAGACGGGTGAAGCGCTCGCCCGACAGGCGATAGGGCCGCCACTCATCGAGCTCGTAGAAGCCCAGCTTCTCATAGAAGCTGCGCGCCGGATTCCAGTGCAGCACCGAGAGGTCGAGCCGCTTGCAGTTGCGCGCGCGGCCGATCTGGGCGACATGGGCGAGCAGCTTGCGCCCCAGCCCGGTGCCGCGCGCCGCGGCGCTCACATAGAGATCCTCCACATGCATGCCGGCGCGCCCGAGCCAGGTGGAGTAGTTGTGGAGGAAAAGGGTGAAGCCCTCGGGCTTGCCGTCGACCTCGCCGATCAGCACCTCGCAATGGGCCCGCTCGCCGAAGCAGTCGCGCATCAGATCCGCCTCGGTCGCCTCCACGGTGGAGAGCGGCTCGTTCTCATAGAGAGCGAGCTCCCGCACCATGGCGAGAATCAGCGGAATATCGGCCGGGGTCGCCGGCCGGATGCTCAGCGCGGGCATGCCCGATCCTACTCCGCCGCCTTCGGCGATTGGCTTTCGGGCGCCGGCGGCTTCCATCGCAGCACCGGGCGGCGGGCGGCGCTGGTTTCGTCGAGCCGGCGGCGCGGCGTCAGACGCGGGGCCTCATGGAAGTACGCCGCATCGCCCGCCTTGGCGCGGCCGGCCAGGTGCTTCAGCGCGCCGATGAACTGGTCGAGGGAATCCCTACTCTCGGTCTCCGTCGGTTCCATCAGCAGCGCGCCATGGACCACGAGCGGGAAGTACATGGTCATGGGATGGTAACCTTCGTCGATCATCGCCTTGGCGAAATCGAGGGTGCTGACGTCGGTATCCTTGAGGAAGGCGTCGTCGAACAGCGCCTCATGCATGCAGGGGCCCTCGAAGGCGGGGCTGAGATCGCCCTTGAGCGAGGCCATCAGGTAATTGGCGTTGAGCACCGCATCGCCCGAGGCCTGGCGCAGGCCGTCGGCACCATGGCTCATCATGTAGGCGAGCGCGCGGATGAACATGCCCATCTGGCCGTGGAAGCCCTTGAGACGGCCGAAGCTGGTGCCGGTCTCGTTCTCCTCCACCAGGCGGAAGCCCTCCGGCCCATGGACCACATAGGGCAACGGCGCATAGGGCGCGAGCGCGGCCGACAGCACCACCGGCCCGCTGCCCGGACCGCCCCCACCATGGGGCGTGGAGAAGGTCTTGTGCAGGTTGATATGCATGCAGTCGACGCCGAGATCGCCCGGCCGCACGCGACCGACGATGGCATTGAAATTGGCGCCGTCGGCATAGACATAGCCGCCGGCCCGGTGCGTGTCCTCGGCAATGCGGGCGAACTCGCTTTCGAACAGCCCGCAGGTATTCGGGTTGGTGATCATGATGCCCGCGATATCGGGGCCGAGCTTGGCATCGAAGGCCGCGAGATCGACCCGGCCATTGGCGTTGGCGGGAATCGAATCCACCTCGAAGCCGCAGGCCGCCGCCGTTGCCGGGTTGGTGCCATGGGCGGATTCCGGCACCAGAATGCGCCGGCGATGCTCACCCCGCTGTTCCAGCGCGGCGCGGATCGCCATCACCCCGCAGAGCTCGCCATGGGCGCCGGCCGCCGGTGACATCGCGACCGCTGGCATACCGGTCAGTGTCTTCAGCCAATGGGCGAGGCGGTCGATGAGGGCGAGCGCTCCCTGCACGGTGGAGACGGGCTGCATCGGATGCAGATCGCCCAGGCCCGGCAGCCGTGCCATCTTCTCGTTGAGGCGCGGATTGTGCTTCATGGTGCAGGAGCCCAACGGATAGAGCCCCATATCGATGGCGTAGTTCTTCTGGCTGAGCCGCGTGTAGTGACGCACGACCTGGGGCTCGGCGAGGCCCGGCAGCCCGATGAGTGTCTTGCGCCTGAGCCCGCCCAGGCGGTCGAGATGCGGCGGCACCGCCGGCAGGTCGACGCCGGTGCGTTCCGGCTCGCCTTGCTCGAAGATCAGCGGCTCCTCGATCATCAGGCCGCGATTGCCGGTGAAAGTGGGGGAGGGGGTGGCGTCAGCCATGATGGGTCTCCGGCTTCGATGCGATCGCGTTCATGGCAGCACCTTCTTCAGTCCCTCGACCAGGGCGTCCATGTCGTCCTTCGTGGTGCATTCCGTCGCGCTCACCAGGAGCAGGTTGGCGAGCTCGGGGTTCTTGGGATGAAGTCGCGAGACCGG
>DATFRE010000051.1:0-13636 GCA_035263545.1 Dongiaceae bacterium | reverse complement strand
TCTGGGCGCCCGACTGCGCGCTGCCGACCACCAGCACCGACCCGGGCCGAAGCTCCCGCGGGTTGCGATAGGCGTCGGAGTGAACCTGCCGGATCTGGGCAGGGAAATTGGCGCTGAAGCCTGGGATCTTGGGCTCCTGATAGAGGCCCGTCGCGACGACCAGGTTGCGGGCCAGGATCGAGCTGCCGTCCTGACAGGTGACGAGATAGCCGCCCCAGCCACCGTTCCGCTCGGCGCGGATGACCCGGTTGCCGTAGCGGACCGGTAGATGAAAGCGCGCCACATAGCGCTCGAAATAGGCGACGACCTCGGCCCGGGACATGAAGCCGTCGGGGTCATCGCCCCAATAATCCGCACCCGGGAGCTGCGACTGCCAGTTCGGCGTGTTCAGGGTGAAGGAATCCCAGCGATGGTTGCGCCAGGCATTCCCCGGCGCGTCCGACTGCTCGAGGACGACATGGTCCCGGCCCTGCCGGCTCAGATGGTAGCTGAGCGAAAGCCCGGCCTGGCCGCCACCGACGATGACGGTATTCACGTAATCGATCATGATTGTTCTCCCAATCGACCCGGCCCTGGCCGTTACCGGCGGGGTGGGCCCTTCCTCTCTTCGATTTCATTCCACGGATGACGCGGTGCGTCGGGCGAGGCGTAGAGATCCGCGTGATAGAGCGCGGCGCCGTCGACGAACCAGTGCCAGACCCAGCCCAGCAAGCGGCTGATTTGGGCGCCAAGCCGGTCCAGTGCGCGAAGAACGATCACCGCCAGGCCGTAAACCGCTACTCCACCGATACCCATCTCGCATCTCCTTCGCGTGGGCGGTGCCATCGAGGCATCGCCGCCACGGAGATGGCCTTGGAGGCGGCCGGAGATAATCGGCGGTATACTTCGGTCTTTCCGAAGCAGTGCTTCGGAGCGGGCGGCATGGACCGATTGACCAGCATGGCGGTGTTCAAGCGCGCGGTGGAGGCCGGCAGCTTCGCCGCGGCGGCGCGGCATTTCGGCATCTCGCCGGAGATGGCTGGCAATCATGTGCGTGCGCTGGAGAGCCATCTCGGGGTGCGGCTCTTGAACCGCAGCACGCGCCGGTTGCATCTGACCGAAGCCGGCAGCAGCTACTACGAGCGCTGCGCCCGGATCCTTGCAGAGATCGAGGAGGCGGACGCGGAGGCAGGCTCGCAACAGCTCGCGCCGCACGGCCCGTTGCGGATCGCCGCCCCGATGACTTTCGGCGTGCTGCACCTCGGGCCGGCCATCGGCGAGTACATGGCCCGCTATCCTTCGGTGAAGGTCGATGTCTCCTTATCGGACAGGCGCGTGAACGTGATCGATGAAGGGTTTGACCTGGCGATCCGCATTGGCGACATATCGGAGTCCGCCCTCGTCGTGCGCCGCCTGGCCTCGGCGCGCCTCGTGCTCTGCGCCTCGCCCGCCTACCTTGCCCACGCAGGTCGACCCGAGAAGCCGACCGACCTGACGCGGCATGCCTGCCTCATCTACTCGGACTTGAGATCGCCGCGGAGCTGGCGCTTCACGTCTGCTGACGGGCGCACGGATACTGTGCAGGTCGTCGGGCCATTCACGTCAAACAATCCACACCTCATGGTTTCTCTGGCGCTTGCCGGACATGGCTTGATCTATTGGCCGAGCTTCGCTGTTGGCGCGGAGATCCTGGCGGGAAGGCTGGTGCCCTTGCTCATGGACTGGCGCTCGCGGGAGCTGACGATCCGGGCGCTCTATCCCCACCGGGCGCTGCTGTCGGCGAAAGTGCGCAGCTTCGTCGACTTTCTTGTCGAGCGATTCGGGCCGGAGCCGGAATGGGATCGGTGGCAACAGAGGACCGACATGCCGGCCCCCTAGCCTTGGAGTGATCAGCATGGACAGGTTGACAAGCATGGCGGTGTTCAAGCGCGTGGTGGAGGCCGGCAGCTTCGCCGCCGCGGCACGGCATTTCGGCATCTCGCCGGAGATGGCGGGCAATCACGTGCGGGCGCTGGAGACGAGCTTGGGAGTGCGGCTCTTGAACCGCAGCACGCGGCGGCTGCACCTGACCGAAGCCGGCGGGGGCTATTACGAGCGCTGCAGCCGGATCCTTGCGGCGGTCGAGGAGGCCGAAGCCGAGGCCACGACGCTTCAGGCCTCGCCGCGCGGGCTGCTTCGGATCGCCTCCCCCGTCACCTTCGGCGTGCAGCAGATCGCCCCCGCGGTCAGCGACTACATGACGCGCTATCCCGAGGTGACGTTCGACGTCACGGTATCGGACCGCTTCGCCAATCTGATCGAGGAAGGATTCGACCTCGCGATCCGCATCGGCGCGATGCCGGACTCGAGTCTGATCGCGCGACAGCTGGCGACGGCTCAGCTGGTCGTCTGCGCCTCGCCGGCCTATCTAAGCCGCGCCGGGACTCCTCGAACGCCCGCTGAGCTCGGCGAGCACGCCTGCCTGATCTATGCCGAGATCAGCGAGTCGCAGAGCTGGCGATTCCAGTCTCCCGAGGGAAGAACCGAGACGGTGCATGTCTCGGGGCCTTTCACCGCCACGAACGCCGCCTTCGTGCACCGCATGGCGCTCGCGGGGCATGGCGTCGTTCGCGGCCCGAGCTTCTCCTTCGGCGCCGACATCGCGGAGGGGCGGCTCGTTCCGCTGCTGACGGATTGGCGCTCGCAGGAGCTCTCGATCTACGCCCTCTATCCCCATCGCGCGCTGCTGTCGACAAAGGTGCGCAGCTTCGTCGATTTTCTCGCCGAGCGATTCGGGACGGAGCCGGAATGGGAGCGGTGGCAGCAGCGGAAGACCGCGCTGCCCATGCCGGGGAGATGAACGACGCCCGCGCATATCTGCCTCACCGGCCTCTGGCCGCAATCCTCGTCGCAGTGGCGGCAATGCTGGCTGCTTCGACCGGCGTGTCGGCTCTCGACCTGAGGCGCGCGGAGAATGTCGGCGGGCTGCATCTTCGCGTCCCCATCGAGTATCTCGCCGGCGGTCATGACGATGAGGAATTCCTGCTGGCGGTGCGCTGGCCCTCGATGATGCCCGCGGCCAATGAGGTCTCATCCCCGCCGAGCCAGGACATCCTCTTCATCGGCGGCGATGAGGATCAGCTCGCCCTCGCTTTGCCAGCGCGCTTCGAGACCATGCGCCGCTATATCGGCGCCGCGCCGAAGGCGGCCGGCGAGAGGTTCGGCCTCCAGCTCTTTCCGCGCGATGCGGCTCTCAGCCAGGGGCATTACGATCCACATCTCGACTTGTTCGCCCATGTCGAGGGCGGCGAGGTTCGCAGCATCATCATCTGCGACCCCGATGGCAGCGAGCTCCCGCCCAACTGCCATGACGAGCTCGTCTTCCAGCACGCCCATATCACGCTCGGCTTCGCCAAGCCGCGGCTCGCGGAGTGGCAGGCGATGGAGATCCGCAGCCAGCAGCTGCTGCTCTCCTTCGAGAGCAAGGGGGATTAGCGAATCTACAGCAGGCCCTCGAGCCGCAGCAGCCCCAGGGCGGCAACCGTCGTGGCGTCCTTGATCTCGCCTTCGCGGATCATCCGCTCAACTTCCGCGAGCGGGAAATCCCGGGTCACCATATCCTGCTCCTCATGCTCCCGGTCCACCGGCCCGCGGGTGAGGCCGATGGCGAGGAAGACGTGGAAACCCTGGGTGCAATAGCCATAGGCCTCGAAGAGGTGGCCCGCATGGACCATCTGAGCGGCCTCGAGGCCAGTTTCCTCGCGGAGTTCGCCACGCGCCACCTCGAGCGGATCAGCCCCTGTCTTGCCTTCCCAGGCGCCTTGGGGAATCTCCCAATAGCGGCCACGAACGGCATAGCGGTACTGCTGGACCAGATGGATCCGCCTGCCCTCATCGACCGGCACGACAGCGACGAAATCGGATTTCTCCACCACGCCGTAAACGCTGTCGGAGCCGTCGCGATAGCGGATCCTGTCCTCCCGCACCCGCATCCACCGGCTCTCATAGACGATGCGCGTGCCGAGGGTCTCGATATCCGGGCGGGATGCCATGCCGTAATCCTCTTTGCTGCCAATTTGCCGTCGTCCCGGCGAAAGCCGGGATCCAGGGGTTGCAGATCTCGATCGTTGCCGTGGATTCCGGCTTTCGCCGCAATGTCGAAGAGGGGGTCCTACCGCCTGACCCGCGCGACCGCGTCCTGCCAGCCGGCATAGAGCCGCTCGCGCTCGGCTTCCGTCATCTTCGGCTCGAAGAGGCGGTCGCGGCGCCAGCGCTTGGCGATGTCGGCGGGGGAGGCGAAGAGGCCGGCCTGCAGCCCGGCGACATAGGCGGCCCCCAGCGCCGTCGTTTCCGTCACCACGGGGCGTTCGACGGGCAAGCCGAGGATGTCGGCCAGGAACTGCATGACCCAGTCATTGGCGCTCATGCCGCCATCGACGCGCAGCGCCGTCGGCCGCGGCGCGCCGTCTGCGGCCATGGCCTGCATCAGGTCGCGGGTCTGGTAGCAGACGGCCTCCAGCGCTGCGCGCACGATCTCGGCCCGGCCGACATCGCGGGTGAGACCGAAGAGGGCGCCGCGCGCCTCCGGCTCCCAATAGGGCGCGCCCAAGCCGGTGAAGGCGGGCACGAGATAGACGCCGGCATTGCCTGGAAGCCCCGCGGCGATCGCCGCTGTCTCGCTGGACTGGGTGATGAATCCTAGGCGATCGCGCAGCCATTGCACCGCGGCCCCGGCGATGAAGATGCTGCCTTCCAGCGCATAGGTCGTGCGTCCCTTGATCCGCACCCCCACCGTCGTGACCAGGCGGTTCTTGGATTGCGGCGCCTCGCGCCCGCTGTTCACCAGCACGAAGCAGCCGGTTCCATAGGTGCTCTTGATCATGCCAGGCTCGAAGCAGGCCTGGCCCACGCCGGCCGCCTGCTGATCGCCGATCATGGCGAGGACGGGAAGGGGCCGGTCGAACAGCCCCGCCTCGGTGGTGCCGAACTCGGCAGCGGTATCGCGCACCTCCGGCAGCAAGGCGCGCGGGATGCCGAACAGCGCCAGCAGCTCCTCGCTCCAGGCCTGGCGATGGATGTCGAAGAGCAGCGTGCGCGAGGCGTTGGTCGCGTCGGTGGCATGGACGCGCCCGCCTGTGAGGCGCCAGAGCAGGAAGCTGTCGATGGTGCCGGCGGCGAGCTCACCCTTCTCGGCGCGCGCCCTCGCCTCCGGAACATTCTCCAGCAGCCAGACCAGCTTGGTGGCGGAGAAATAAGGATCGAACAGCAGCCCCGTCACGCGCTGGACCAGCGGACCATGGCCCTCGGCCTCGAGCTTGCGGCAGAGCGCGGCACCGCGCCGGTCCTGCCAGACGATGGCGTTGTGGATCGGCCTGCCGGTCGCCCGGTGCCAGATCACCGTGGTCTCGCGCTGATTGGTGATGCCGATGCCGGCGACATCGCCGGCCTTGGCCAGCACCTCGTTGCAGACGGCCAGGGTCGCCCGCCAGATCTCCTCCGGATCGTGCTCGACCCAGCCGTCATCGGGAAAGATCTGGGGCAGCTCGCGCTGGGCCGTGGCGCGGATCCCGCCCTCGAGATCGAAGACGATGGCACGGGTGCTGGTCGTGCCCTGATCGATGGCCAGAATGCTGCCCGCCATGCGCCTCCCCCTCGCTTTTCCCGATGATCGAAGGCCCCGGGGCCCGCCGTCAAGGCTGGCCGTCAAGCCGCATCTCCGATGGCGTCACCGAAATTTAAGTTTCGGGGCCTGCAGCGCCGTACTAGGACTGGCCCCGCCATGAGGAGCAGGTTTCATCCATGATCCGGCGCATCGGCATTCTCGGCGCGGGCGCCTGGGGCACGGCGCTTGCGGTGATCGCCGAGCGGGCGGGGCGGGAGGTTATTCTCTGGCCACGGCGCAAAACCCAGGCCGAAGCCCTGGCGGCGGAACGCGAGAACCGGCTGCATCTGCCGGGGGTGAGCCTGGCGCCCGCGATCCACGTCAGCGCCGAGCAGGCACCGGTCTTCGAGAGCGATGCGGTGCTGGTGGCTCTGCCGGCCCAGCATTTGCGGGAGCATCTGGCCGGCCTTTTCTGGCCGCGGCACATTCCGGCGGTGATCTGCGCCAAGGGCATCGAGCGCGGCAGCCTTAAATCCATGCCCGAGCTTCTCGGCGAGCTGCTGCCGGATATCGATGCCGCGGTGCTCTCGGGCCCGACTTTCGCCGGCGAGGCGGCGGCCGGTCATCCGACCGCCGTGGTCATCGCCGCCCGCGATCCCGTCCTCGCCGAGAGCCTGGCCGCGGCACTGGCGACGCCGGCCTTTCGCCCCTATGCCTCCGACGATCCCCTCGGCGTGGCGCTGGGAGGATCGGCCAAGAACGTGCTCGCCATCGGCTGCGGCATCGTGCTGGGGCGCGGCCTCGGCGAGAATGCGCGGGCAGCCTTGCTGACCCGCGGGCTGGCCGAGCTTCAGCGCCTGGTGGCGGCGGCGGGCGGCCGGCGCGAAACGGCCATGGGGCTTTCCGGCGCCGGTGATCTGATCCTGACCGCGACATCGAGCCAGTCGCGCAACAGCTCGCTCGGCGAGGCGCTGGGCCGCGGCCGCAAGCTCGCGGAGATCCTGGCCGAGCGGCAAAGCGTTGCCGAGGGCGTCGAGAGCGCCGCCGCGGTCGTAGCACTCGCCCGGCGCCATGGCGTCGAGATGCCGATCTCCCAATCCGTCGCGGCCATCCTCGCCGGCGGCGATATCGATGCGGAGTTGCGCCGGCTGCTGGCTCGGCCGCTGAAGCGCGAAGAGTAGCCTCGGGGAGAATTGTCTTTTCTGCGGGCTTGTCCTGCGCCCGCCGGGGCTTGCCTCCGGGGCGATGGCCTCGCTACCTTCACGGGCTATGACCCGCCCGCTTCATCTTCTCGTCCTGCAGAACAGCGATCTCGGCCATATGGGCTTTGTCGGCGAGCATGTCTATCGCCGCGGCGCGACGGTGGATGAGGTGATGCCCCAGGACGGCGATCCGATGCCGGCCGATCACGGGCGCTATGACGGCACCATCGTGCTGGGCGGGACGATGGACGCCTTCGACGACGAGAAGAATCCCCAGTTCCTGCCGATGATCGAGCTGCTGCGCGGCTTCCACCGGGCGGAGAAGCCGATCCTCGGCATCTGCCTCGGCGCCCAGCTCTGCGCCCGTGTCTTCGACAAGCCCGTCTACCGCCATATCGAGCTCGAGGTCGGCTTCACCGAGGTGGAGATCACCGAGGCCGGGGCGCGCTCGCCGCTCCTCGCCGGAGTCGCCCGGCGGCAACGGGTCATGGAATGGCATCAGGACACCTTCGAGCTGCCGGAAGGGGCGGAGCTCCTGGTCACCGGCCAGCGCTGCCGCAACCAGGCCTTCCGCATCGGCGAGCATGTCTACGCCTTCCAGTTCCACTTCGAGGCGACGACCCCCATGCTCCGGAGCTGGGCGCGGGCGGCCAACCCCGAGAGGCTCGCCAGAACGCACCCCCAATTCCTCCCCGGCTTCGAGCGCGAGCTGGCGGCCCATATGCCGGCCCAGGCCGCCCTTGCCCGCCAGATCGCCAATCGCTGGCTCGACCTCGTCGAGGCCCGCGCCCTCTCCCAGCGCCTGCCCCGGGCCGTCTAGGCCCTCACTCTCAGCCAGGCCCTTTCCTGCCCGCCTTCTCCCCTGGGCGGGCGAAACAGGTCGTAACCGTCCTGTCTCCATGGAATTCCCCACCAGATTCCATCCCGGAAATCGCGGGCTGGCGGCAGCTTAGTGCTTCGAATCATTGACCGACTCGATTTTACGACGTAATGTCGTAATTCATCATGTTCACATGATTTTCAGCCCGGGAAATGGCGGCAACGGCGCCAAGACCGGGCCAAAGGGCGAAAAACCAGGAGATACCGGGCAGCTCAACACAGCGCGCCACCGGCAGAAGAGCCCGAAGGGCCGGCGCCGGACGCGCCCAGATAGGCGGGGGGAAGCCAATGACGACGCAGGACACAGGCGGCAAACAGCCCTATTCGGCAGCCAAGGAGATGGGCTATGTCGATGCCGGGCTGAAGCGCGAGACGGGCTGGTGGGGGGCCTTCGTCATCGGGCTTGCCGGCACCATCCTGGTGACGGGCATCGCCCCGGTCATGGTAACCAGCCTCGGCGCGGCCTCCATTCCGGTCACGGTCTTCATCACGCTGACGGGCTGGCTGCTCTGCCTGTTCCTGGCCGAGCTCTCGGCGATGATGCCGGAGCGCACCGGCGGCTCGCCCACCTATGCCTATCCCGCCTACAAGGACCGCTGGCCGCGCTTCGCGAAGCACGTCAACGGCTTCACCGCCTGGGCCTATTGGCTGGGCTGGTTTCCCGTGGCGCCGCTCAACATGATCCTGGCGAGCTTCTATCTCGCCGACCGTTTCGGCATCAACACGACCGCGGGCTTCACGCCGATCCACACCTTCATCGCCTGGTCGACGGTGATCATCGCCGTGATCGGCATCCTGCTGTTCTTCATCCCGGCCTATCGCGGCATCCGGTTCGGGGCCACCTTCGCCACCATCCTGGCGCTGCTCTCCATGATCCCGCTCACCTTCATCGCCGTGGCCTGGATCTTCAATCCCTCGGTGGTGAATATGGGCGAGCTCGCCGGCTTCAAGCATCTCGACGGCTCGAGCTTCTTCGCCGGCATGAGCGGCTACAACTGGCTCCAGGTCTATATCGCCTATGGCTTCCTTTTGACCTGGAACGTGATCGCCATGGAAGCGGCCGCCTGCTACATCGGCGAATGCGGCAATCCGGACCATGACGCCAAGATCGCCATGAACCTCGAGGGCGGCTATGGCGTGTTCATCTACACGCTGATCCCCATCGCCTTCATCGTCGTGCTGGGGGCCCATGCGCTCTCGGACGCCTCGCTGGCCGATCCGAAGACGATCTTCGTCACCTTTGCCGGCAAGGTCTTCCCCGGCATCGGCGGCGAGGTCCTCAACTGGGTCATCGCCTTCATGCTGATCGTGGCGCTGGCGCTCTCGGCCCTGAATGCGATCATGGGCTCGGGCCGTGCGCTCTACCAGATGGCGCTGGATGGCGAATTCCCGACCTTCTTCTCCAAGGTCAACGAGCACGGCGTGCCGGCGCGCGCCATGTTCTTCAACGTCATTGCCTCGCTGGTCGTCGTCTTCCTCGGCGGCGCGGTCGAGATCTACAGCTTCTCCAATGTCGGCTACACCATCTCCTTCATCCCGGTGCTGATCGGCTATTTCCTGCTGCGCCAGGACAAGCCGAATCTCCGCCGGCCCTTCCGCCTGCCGGAATACATGAAATACGTCGCCCTCATCCTTGCCGCCGTCTATTTCGTCTTCTGGCTCCTCGGCGGCCTCTGGTTCTCCAAGCTCGGCAATGTCGAGGTCTATTACTGGCTCGGCTGGGCGACGCTGCTGGCCTATCTGCCCTTCTACTGGTACCGCGTCTATGTCGAGGACAGGCGCGCCGCTGCCTGAGGCGGCAAGCCGGGGCAGGCCCCTCTGGCGCCTGCCCTGGCGCCCGGCGCCGCGCGGACCGGCGCTGGAGGATTTCACTGGCAAGTCCTTGCTGCTCGCCTCCGAGGGCCGGGCGATCCCGCGCCCGGCTGTCGAGCTCGCCGCCCGTCTGGCCAAGCAATCCGGCGCCGAGGTCCATGTGCTCTCTATCGCCCGGGTCTGGGGCACGAGCCTGGGGCTGCCGCATCCGGCGCTGATGCCCAACAGGCGCGAGCTCAAGGCGCAGCATGAGCAGGTCGCCGCGGCACTCGCGATCCTGAAGCGCCGGGGGATCGCGGCCAGCGGCCAGGTGCTGGGCACCCGCAATGCCGCCCGGCGCATCGTCACCGAGGCGCGCCGGCGCCGAGTCGATGCCATCGTCATGGCCGCCGACCCGCCGCGCCATTGGCTGGTCGCCGATATGTTCTGGTCGCAGGAGCCCTATCGCGTGCGCCGGCGCGCCGCCATGCCGGTCTATCTCGTCCTCGGCACGTGATCCATCAGACCATTGTCAGGCCATTGCCGGCGAATTTTCCTGTAGCTGCCGCAAACTTTCCTCGACTCGCGGAGCATTGGTCCGAATTGGCCTGATGTTGGTCGTTGCCCCCGTCAGAATGACGTGATTACACTACCGCGTCATAAGAGGAAGGGGAGATGAGGCTTAGCCTGCAATCGACCTTCGCACGGCTCCCGGCGGCCATCGGCTCGGCCAGGAGTTCCGCGTTTCCCACGAAAACCGATCCGGTCGCGTCGGTCCGGCCCTGGGGCCGCATCGCCGACGACCGGCAAGAACAATCGCCGCCCGTGCCATCGCGCCGGGCGGTTTTCGTTTGAGGCCTCGGCCACAAGGCGCCGGCGCCGACACTTGAACCAAGGGGGCGAACAATGAGCGTGATGACCGAAGCGGCCGGCGAAAGGACGCTTCACCGGACCATCGACTGGAAGAAAACCTTCTGGATCGCCAGCGGCGTGCCGCCGCTGGTGCTGTTCTCCATCGGCGGCATCGCCGCCACCGTCGGCACGCCGTCCTATATCGTCTGGACGCTCTCCATCCTGATGGGCTTCATCCAGTCCTTCACCTATGCCGAGATCGCCGGCATGTTCCCGAGCAAGTCCGGGGGCGCACCCATCTACGGCGCTGCGGCCTGGATCCACTACGGCAAGATCTTCGGGCCGCTTTCGGTCTGGAGCTACTGGCTCGCCTGGACCCCCGTGCTCTCCATCGGCACGGGCATCGCCGCCGGGTACATCATCGCGGGCCTCGGCTCGGCCGGCATCGCCATTCCTTCCGGCGAGTGGGATATCGCGAATCTGGGGTTCATCAAGGATGGGCTGAAGCTCAGGATCAACGCGACCTTCTTCCTGGGCGCCATCATGCTGTTGCTCTGCTACGCCATCCAGCATAAGGGCATCCTGCGCACCGCCTGGTTCCAGACGGTGGTCGGCGTGGTGGTCACCGTGCCGCTGCTGATCGTTGCCATATGGCCGCTCATCACCGGCCATGTGCTGACCTCGAACCTGACGCCGGTCGTGCCGCTGGGCGATGCCAATGGCGCCGGCTATCCCTTCAACGGCCACTGGGACAAGGCCGGCTGGACCCTCTTCCTCGGCGGCATGTTCATCGCCGCCTGGTCGACCTACGGCTTCGAGACGGCGGTCTGCTACACCAGCGAGCTGACCAACCCAGCGACGGACACCTTCAAGGCCATCTTCTTCTCCGGCGTCCTTTGCCTGGTCATCTTCATCCTGGTCCCCTTCACCTTCCAGGGGGTGCTCGGCGTGAAGGCGATGCTCGATCCCAGCATCTATGACGGCTCGGGCGTGGCCAAGGCCATGGCCAGCATGTTCGGGACGGCGGGCGTGATCTACTTTATCATGGTGATCCTGCTGATCCTGGCCCTGGTGCTGGCCATCATCACCGCGATGGCCGGTTCCTCGCGCACCCTTTACCAGTCCTCGGTCGATGGCTGGCTGCCGAAATATCTGAGCTACGTCAATCAGCACGGCTCGCCGACCCGGGCCATGGCGACCGATCTCTGCTTCAACCTGATCCTGCTGATGATGTCGGACTACCTCTTCGTGCTCGCGGTTTCCAACTGCCTCTACATCATCTTCAACTTCATTAACCTCAATTCCGGCTGGCTGCACCGCATCGATTCCGGGCATGTCCGCCGGCCCTGGCGGGCGCCCGACTGGCTGCTGGCGCTGGGCGCCGTCTTCGCTTTCCTCAACATGTTCTTCATGGGGGCGGGGGCGAACGCCTATGGCTCCAACACCCTGATGCTGGGCGTGATCGGGGCCCTGCTCATCATCCCGATCTTCATCTATCGCCACTACATCCAGGACCGCGGCAAATGGCCCGCCCGGATGCTGGCCGATCTCGGCATCACGGAAGAAGCGATGCATGTCCGCAGAGCGGGCATGCTGCCCTATCTGACGGTCGCCGGCGGCATCGTGGTGGTGGCGCTGAGCTGGTGGTACTTCTGGGTCCTGACTTAAGGGGGGAAGCCCGGGGGAGTGGGAGAGGGGCCCGTGAGGGCCCCTCTCTCGTTTCAGCGGAAAAATCCCATGCAAGGCATTGACAGCGCGCGGTTAGGTGATATCTCTCATGCGCCTTGAGCAAGAGGGACGAAGGTGACGACGCTTCGACTGCGACGACGAGCCGGCTCCGCGGGTCTTTTCCCCGCCAGCCTCGTCGTCTGACCGAAGCGGTCCTTCGCCTCCACTCCGAAGGTTCCGGCGGTCAGTCAGCCGCCCCGTCTGCCAAGGAACCTTCCATGCCCTTCACCTCTGCCTCCACAGTTTCCGCTGCCCATCTCCCTGCCGGCGTCTTGATCGAGCCCGAGCGGCCCGGCGATGGTCCCGCCATCGAGGCCCTGCTCGACGAGGCCTTCGGCGCCGACCGGCACAAGAAGCAATCTTATCGCTTTCGCCAGCATGTCGGGCCGATCGAAGCCTTGTCTCTCGTTGCCCGCGATGGCGAGCAGGTCGTCGGCACGATCCGGCAATGGCCCCTGGTGATCGCCGGCACGGCGCCGGCTAGCATGCCGGTCATGACACCGGCCCTGCTGCTGGGCCCCATCGGAGTTGCCGCCGACCGGCGCAATGAGCGCATCGGCGACCGGCTGATGCGCGAGAGCCTCCGCCTCGCCGATGAGCTGGGCCATGGCATCGTGATGCTGGTGGGCGATCTCAGCTACTACGGCCGCTTCGGCTTCCGCGCCGCCGCCGCCCATGGGCTCTTCATGCCGGGCGAGGATCCGCGGCGTCTGCAGGTGCTGGAGCTCGAGCCGGGGGCGCTGGGTGCGATCTCGGGCGATCTCTGGCCGATCCTGCCCAAGCCGGCAAGAAGCCGGCGCTACGGCACCTAGAGAATATTCACCACGGAGAGCACGGAGTTCACGGAGAGCGGCTTTCCGCGTCAACACGCGGAAGACGCCCGGCTCATTTCTCCGTGTCCTCCGTGAACTCCGTGGTGAACTCTTTTCCTCAGATCCCTTTAGACACGCCCCTTCCCGGTTCGCGGCAAGCGCGCGCTAGAAGTGAAACATATCCATCAGGTCGCCGATGGCGGGGCTATTCGTCGGGACATAGGGATTGCGCGCCTCGGCGACGGGGTTGGGCAGGTTGTCGCGGCTCCGCGCGCTCACCGGCGGCACCGACCAGTTCTTCTCGATGAACTTCAGGATGGAGACGTAATCGGTGTAGCTGTGCACGACGCGGCCGCCGGTGGTAAAGGGCGAGACCACGATGAAGGGGATGCGCGGCCCGTCGCCGAAGAAATCGAGCGGCTGGATATATCCGGAATCCCAGTAGCCGCCGCCCTCGTCGAAGGCCACGAAGATGGCGGTCTCCCCCCATAGCTCCGGCTGCGCCTTGGCCTCGTCGACGATCTTCTGGACGAAGGATTCGAAGATATCGAGCTTCGAGCTCGCCGGATGGCCGTCATTCAGGCCGCTCGGCTTGACGAAGGAGACCGCCGGCAGGCTGTGGTCGCGGATGTCGTTGTAGAGATCCGGCAGATCCTTGAGATTCTCCGTCCGCCGCGCGGCACTGGTCATGATGGTCGGGCTGTACTGCAGGAAATTGCAGATGTTGCAGTAGAGCTCGCTGGCATGGTCCTGGAGATAGGCGTTCCAGCCTTCGCCATAGTAGCGGAACGACACCTTCTTCTTGATGAGCG
>DATFRE010000050.1:0-9781 GCA_035263545.1 Dongiaceae bacterium | reverse complement strand
ACCGCGATAGGCAGATAGAGGAAGGCGAGGATCGCGGCCAGATAGGCCTTGAGGGCGATGGGCCAGGTCCGTCTCATGCCAGGCCCTGGAGGTTGCGGCGCAGCAGCGGATAGAAGACTGCCAGTATCAGCAGCACGATCGCGAGCAGGATGAAGGAGAGGGCCGCGCCCATCGGCCAATTGAAGACTACGGTGAACTGGTCCTCGATCACATTGCCCAGCACGAAGCCGCCACGCCCGCCCAGGATGCGCGGCTCCATGAAGGAGCCGATGACAGGGACGAAGATCAAGATCGTGCCGGCGAGGATGCCCGGCATGCTGAGGGGCAGCACGATGCGGCGGAAGACGGTGGGCCCGGCGGCCCCGAGGCTGCGCGCCGCCTCGAGCAGTGAATCGTCGATCGCCTGCAGCGAGATGTAGCAGGTCAGGATCATGTAGGGCAGGAAGCTGTGCACCAGGCCGATGACCACGGCGGCGAAGGTGAACATGATGTCGAGATGAGGCAGTCCCGGGATGATCGCCTGGAGCGCGTTGTCCAGCATGCCGTCGCTGCGCAGCACCATGGTCCAGGAGAAGGTGCGCACCAGCGCATTGCTCCAGAACGGCAGCACCACCAGCAGGAACAGCGCTTCGCGCCAGCGTCCCTTGACGTATTTGGCAAGCGCGAGCGCGGCGGGAAAGCCGAGCAGGAGGCAGAGCACGGTCACCCAGAGGCCGAGCCAGAGCGAGCGGCCGGTCAGCGTCAGGTAGAAGCCCTTGCGGAAATAGTCGAGATAATTGCCGATGGTCGGCTCGGCGACCCGGGCGCCGATGGGCGCCACGGTGAGGAAGCTGAAATAGAGCATGGCCGAGAGCGGCAGCAGCACCGTGAAGGCGAGCCACAGATAGGCCGGCCCGGTGAGGCCGATGACGGCCCAACGGCGCCGGCTGGCGGCCGATCCCGATGCTGAATGCCTCGACGCCGACATCGCGGTCTCTCGGGCGGTGTTTCATCTTCCGGAACCCCCGCGCGATCGCATTCGCGCGGGGGCGCCGGAGGGAGAGCCTACTTGCCGAGCTCGGTCTTCACCGTCTCCCACAGCTCGGTGAACTTCTTGCGCTGATCGTCGGTCAGCGGGGCCATGTAGAACAGCCGCTCCTGAAGTCCGGGCTGACCCATGACCACGCGGTTGAAGGCATCGGCGGGCAACGCCGCATTGGCCTTGTCATTGGCCGAGGCCGGGGCACCCACGGTGGTGTCCCACTTCACGTAGAACTCCGGGCTTACCATGAAGTCGATGAACTTCAGGGCGCAGTCGAGGTTCGGCGCATTGGCGGCGATGGAGAGTCCGTCGAACCAGCCGATGGCACCCTCCTTCGGGATCACGAACTCGACCGGCAGCTTGAAGGCCTTCTTGCTGCGCGCGGCCGAGCCGCTCCAATAGGTGGCGATCTCGAAATCGCCGCCCTGGAGATGCTTGTTCCACTCGTCTTCGGAGGACCAGAAGGTCTTGAGCTGCGGCTTCAGCGCCAGAAGCTTCTGCTTGACCTTGTCGAGATCGGCCGGGTTGTTCGGATCCTGGCCGGTGGCGATGGCGCCGAAGGCGACCGCCTCGACCGGATCGTCGCGCCAGCCGACCTTGCCGGCATAGGCCGGGTCCCACAGGGCCTGGACCGACTCCGGCTTGGTCTTGATGTCGTCGGTGTTGTAGGCGAAGGAGGTCACGCCCCAGACCCAGGAGAGCCCATAGGTCTTGCCGTCGCTGTTGAGATAGGGCGAGTCCCGGAGCTTCGGGTTCAGGTCGTTCCAATTCGCGATCTTGGAACTGTCGATCGCCTGGATCAGGCCTTCCTTGGCCGCGGCCTGGGTGAAGGCGCTGTTGATCAGCACCACGTCATAGGTGCCGGGATTGGTCCTGAGCTTGGTCAGCATCTCCTCTTCGGAGTTAAAGTAATCATGGACGACCTTGCAGCCCGTCCGCTCCTCGAAGAGCTTGGTCGCCCAGGCCTCGTCGGTGCCGTAGCCCTGCCAGTTGAGGACATGGAGATCCTTCGCCGCCGCGGCACCGGTCGCGCCGAGGCTTCCCGCGGCGAGCGCCAGGCCGCCGAGAACCAGATACCGGGCGAAATTGCGGCGGGTCGACCCCTGCCGGTCGGAATGCGAACGCATACATGCCTCCCAATTTAATTGTTTGTACACACTCAATCTGCGCCGAGGCTGATTGCCTGTCAATCTCCGTCGCGGCCGGTGTCCCGTGTTTTGGCAATCCTCCCGCGGCAACGCCGGAAATCCGGCCGATCCTAGCCCAATTGCTTCAGCAGACGAAGGAGCGCCGCCCGGTCGCGGGGCTTGAGGCGCGCCATGGTATCGACCGAAACCCGCAGCGCCTGGCCGACGCAGCGCTTATAGGCCTTCCTGCCGGCCGCCGTCAGGGTGATGAGCACGCGCCGGCGATCCGTCGGGCTCGGGCTCGAGGCGATGTAGCCCCGCTTCGTCAGCCGGTCGACGACACCCTTGATCGTTGCTGCATCCATCGCTGTCAGGCGGCCCAGTAGGTTCTGGGAGCAGTCGCCGACCTCGGCGAGCTTCGCGATGGCGGCCCATTGGGTGGGGGTTAAGTCGTCGCCGAAATACTCGACGAAGAGGACGGCATGCTTTTGATAGGCCTGGCGAAGGATGAAGCCGATCTGGTCATCCAGCACATAGCTCGGGACCACAGCCTTGCTCCGGCTTGGCCGGCGGCTCGTGCTCGGCGACGGGATCGGATGCTCATCCACGGCCATGACCTGAGATTGCCTCCCCTTCCCGATTGGACAGCATGGGGCGCCCGGGGGCAATAGTTCGCGCCCCATGCGATTCTCAGCGCTCGACGAAGGCCTTTTCCACCACGTAATGGCCCGGCTCGGTGTGATTGCCTTCGATAAAGCCGCGCTCCTCCAGCAGGGTGCGGGTATCGGCGATCATCTGCGGGCTGCCACAGAGCATCAAGCGATCCTCCACCGGGCCGATGGGCGGCAGGCCGATCTCCTCGGCGAGCTTGCCCGAGGCGATCAGATCGGTGATGCGGCCGCGGTTGCGGAAAGGCTCGCGGGTCACTGTCGGGAAATAGGTGAGCTGGGTCGCGACCAGATCGCCCAGGAACTCATCCTCGGCCAGCCCCTTCAGGATCGCCTCGCCATAGGCGAGCTCGGAGACCTTGCGGCAGCCATGCAGCAGCACGACGCGCTCGAAGCGCTCATAGGTCTCCGGATCCTTGACCAGGCTGAGGAAGGGCGCCAGTCCGGTCCCGGTGCCCAGAAGATAGAGATTGCGCCCCGGGAGCAGGTTATCGAGCAGGAGCGTCCCCGTCGCCTTGCGGCCGACAATGATCGGATCTCCCGCCTTCAGATGCTGGAGGCGCGACGTCAGCGGGCCGTCGGGCACCTTGATGCTGAAGAACTCGAGGCGGTCCTCATGATTGGCACTCGCCATGCTGTAAGCGCGCAGCAGGGGCCGGCCCTCCACCTCGAGACCGATCATGGTGAACTGGCCATTGGCGAAGCGGAAGGAGGGATCGCGGGTGGTGCTGAAGCTGAACAGCGCCTCCGTCCAGTGCCGCACCTCCAGAACGCGCTCGCGCAGGAAATTGCTCATGACCGCCTATGTAGAATTCGTTTGTATACATATGAATTTAGACAGATACCGAATGTCTGTCAATGGCAGGTCTCAATCCCTCTCGCGCCTGCTTTCTCCCCCGCCCCCTCGACGGGGGCGGGGACGCTTAGGCGAGAGAGGGCAGTAGGGCTCAGCCCTTCGCGATCCGCTGCAGCACCCGCTGGCGGGCAAGGGCGCGGTCGCGGTCGGAGACATGGATCAGCCCCGCGATGCGGCGGAGCAGCTGATCCTCCTCTGGCGCCAGCACGCCATCGGCATAGGCGACCTCCCAGAGCATCTCCAGAATGCGCACCCGGTCCTCGACCGCCACGCGCTGCACGACGGCAGTGGTGAAGCGGAAGAGCTGCGCCGACTGGTCGACGGCGCGTTCGGCCGCCCCCAGCAGATCCCCGGTCTCCGCGGCCGAGAGCGTGAAGCGCTCGGCGAGGATGCGCTCGATGGCCTGACGCTCGGCGGCATCGAACCGGTCATCCATGCGCGCCGCCTCGACCAGAAGGGCGGCAACGCAGATGCGCAACTGATGATCATCGCTGGTATCCGGCTCGACGCTGCGGACGGTAAGGAGCCCGAAGATATGGTCGAACATCTAGCCGAGGACCATCACGCAGATACCCGCTCCAATTCCGCCTCGGCCCTCAGGCTGTCGAGATCGCGGTAGATGGAGGCCACCGCGAGCATCCGGCCTTTCTGCTTGTAGCGCAGCAGACAATCCTTGCCAGCGATGTCGCCTTCCACTGCGATCTCGTCCCAGCTCTCCGCATGGCCGACATAATTGATCTGCACGTCGTAATGCTGGCTCCAGAAGAACGGGACGGAGGTGAACTTGTCGCGATGGCCCAGCATGTTGAGGGCCGCGGCCTGGCCCTGGCGCTCGGCCACGACCCAATGCTCGACGCGGATCGCGGCCTCGCTCACGGGATCGGGCCAGCGGGCGATATCGCCGACGGCGAAGATCCCCGGCTCGCTGGTCTCGAGATAGGCGTCGACGCTGACGCCCCTGTCGAGCTTGAGGCCGGCCTGCTCGGCGAGCTGGGTGCGCGGCCGCACGCCGACGCCCATCACCACCAGATCGACATCCAGCGTTCCCCCGCTCTCGAGCCTGAGCTTCTTCCCCTCGATGGCGGCCGTCTTGTCCTCGAGATGGAACACAACGCCCTTCTCCTCGTGGAGCCTGCGGATGAAGTCTCCCATCTGGGCCCCCAGGATGCGCTCCATCGGCCGCGCCTCCGGCGCCACCACATGAACCTCGATCTTGCGGTTGCGGAGCGATGCCGCGACCTCGAGCCCGATGAAGCTCGCGCCAAGCACAGCCGCGCGGCGCGCATTCGCCGCGGCGGCGATGATCG
The DNA here is from genome assembly GCA_035263545.1 of Dongiaceae bacterium. GTDB lineage: Bacteria > Pseudomonadota > Alphaproteobacteria > Dongiales > Dongiaceae > DASXQK01. Next base: position 4,802 of record DATFRE010000050.1, on the reverse strand, counting down.
CCCGGCTGTCGGCCAGCGAGCGCAGGAGATAGGCCTTCTCGGCGCCGGGAAAGGAGACGCGCACCGGTTCGGCCCCCGTCGCCAGCAGCAGCCGGTCAAAGGGAAGCTTCGTGCCATCGGCAAGCTCGACCGACAGGCCGCGCTTGTCGATGCCGGCCGCCTTCACGCCCAGGCGCAGCTCGATCCCATTCTCCTTGTACCAGTCGTCGGCGCGCAATGGGACCCACTCCTCCGGCGCGTTGCCGGCGAGATAGTCCTTGGAGAGATTCGGACGATCGACGGGAGCCGCGCTGTCATCGCTCAGCATGACGATGCTGCCCTGGTAGCGGGCGCGGCGCAGGCGCTCCGCCGCGGCGAAACCCGCGGCCCCGCCGCCGATGATGACAATGCGGTCCGGCGCCTTGCCGACGGCCTGGATCGCCGCCGGTGCGGAGGCGCGCTTCCCGCGGACGAAGATCTTGCCGTCCCGCTGTTCGACCGTCCAGCAGCCGAGCGGGCTCAGCGCCGGGGCACGCAGCGCTTCCCCGCTCCTGATATCGAAGCCAGCATGGTGCCAGGGGCAGCGGATCATGTCGCCCACCAGCAGCCCTTCGGCGAGAGGCCCGCTGTAATGGGTGCAGGAGGCGCTGATGGCGAAGACCTCGGCCCCGCGGCGCAGCAGAAGGATCTGGTCCTCGCCCAGATGGCCGACCAGCTTGCCGCCATCGGGAAGATCGGCGAGCGCTATGCCTTGAGTCAGATCGGGGCCGCTGGGTGCGGGCGGGTTGCCGGCCATGGATCGCCTCCCTTCTGTTCCTCCGTCGGGCAGATATGGCGCGCTTGGCGGCCGATTGCAAACCGGCGCCGGGTTTCAGCCGCCCTCCCTGACGAGCAGCATGCGGGCGAGCGGCATCTCCATCGGTGCCGACGCGACCGCGAGCCGTGCAATCATGTTGGCCTCCAGGCGGTCCATGAACGCGCCGGCGCGCGGGTCGCCAGAACCACCGCTGAGCTCGGCAGCCAGAGTCGGGAAGACCGAGGCCCGCGAGAAGGCAGCCCAGCGTGCGGCGAAGGCTTGCGCATCCCGGCTGCGCTCGTATTCCGCCCAGATACGGTCCTCCCCGAGGAACAGCTGCAGATGCTCGATGACGAGGCCGGCAAAATGGCCGCCCTCTTTGAAGGGCGCCCGCAACGCCTCGAGGCTTCGCCCCGTGGTCGGGATCGCCATCCGGCGGACCTCCTCCGTCGCGACGAAGCCTTCCTCGACCAGGGCCAGAAGGCCGTCGTAGATGGCCTGGACGACCGGTCCGTAGCCGAACCCACCCACCTCATCCAGCGCCATGATCGACAGGACGAGCCGGCCCCCGGGCCGGACCTCACGGCCTCGACAGGCCAGGAAGGTCTGCCAATCCTCCGCGGCCTGGCGGGCAAAGGCTTCGCGAGCAGCCCCGTCCTGGCAGAAGGCGACTTGGATATGGTCCGGGATCTGTGCGGGCACCCGGCTCAGCCAGTGTATGGCCCAGGCGCTCCACCCCAGGGTCACACTCGCAGCCGGCAGAAGCTGCTCGTAGAAGGATCGGCCGATGGCCGAAGCGAAGACCATGGGATCGCCCCGCTGGTAGCTTTCCGGATCCTCGGCCAGCACCCGGAATAGCGCAGCGAAGTCGTTGTCCGGCAGATCGGTATGGACGACCGAGATCGCCCGGGTTGGGCCGGCGCGCCGCCGCAGCGCTGCGATTGCCAGGTGCATCGGCGCCAGCGAGTTGTGTCCTTGGGAGGAGCCATAATCGGCGATGGTGATGGGCTCGGGGGCCGGGGCCAGCGCCGCCTGGGTCGCTCCCTGCTCCAGCAGGGAAAGTGCGGGCGAGGAGCCTGCCGCCTGGACCTGCGAGCTGCGATTATAGACCCCGTGCCCCTCCATGGGCGCAGGTGTAATCGGTACGGCGGCCTCGGCCATGATCAGAGCCTCCGCTATCTTTCGGGAACAGGAGCTTAGCCGGATCGGCTCAGCCCGTCAGTCACGCGTCGGGCCCCGAGGGGACCTGGGGCCTAGGATACCGTGCCCAGCTCCTTGACGAGCCCCACGCTTTCCCAGCGGTGACCCCGGCCGCGAAGCCGGGCGATCAGGCGATCGCCCGAAGGCGACTGGCCCGGGAGGTTGAGGCGCAGGGCCGCGGCTCCGCCGCGGCGTGCCAGATCCTCCAGCGCCCGGAGCAGGGCGTCGGCGACGCAGGTATCGTCCATCAGATCGAGGGCCACGAGATCTTCGGCGACGCAAATTATGCCGTGGCGGAGCGAGGTTTCGAACCGGTAACTGCAAAGGCCCTGGATGACGCCCGACCGGTTCTGGATCGAAAGCACGCCATGCGCGGCGCCGGGAGCGCCGGGCGAGCCCGCGGCGAAGCGGCGCCATTCCTCGAGGCTGAGGCCCGATGCCGACAGGCAAGCCAGGGGAAAGGCCTGATCGACGGATTCCCTATCGAGAAGCTTGATGATAAGTTCGCGTGACATGCTGGCGAGGTTCCACGTGGCAATATGCTGCATTTGTCCCGGCCTGGCCCTGATGTAGATCAATCAGGCTGGAGGTGAGGTTATGACCCTGCTGACACCCGCATTGCCCAAGACGGGGCTGACGCCCGGGCTGCAAGGCCGCTGCGCCGCCTGCGAGATCCGGGAGCTCAGCGTTTGCAGCGCGCTCTCGGAAACCGAGCTGGCGCGGCTCCGCTCCATCACCACCGGCTATCATGTCGATTCGGGCAGGACCGTGATCGAGGAAGGAGGGCCGGCGACCGACCTCTTCAATGTCGTGCGCGGGACAGTGAAGCTCTACAAGCTCCTGCCCGATGGCCGCCGTCAGGTGACGGGCTTCCTCTTTCCCGGCGACTTCCTGGGCATCGCTCTCAACGACATCTATGCCTACAGCGCTGAGGCGATCGAGCCGCTGGAGCTCTGCCGCTTCCCGCGCAAGAAGCTCGAGGCCCTGCTGGTGGAGCTGCCGCGGCTGGAGCGCCGGCTGCTGGGCGAGACCGCCCATGAGCTCGCTGCCGCGCAAGACCAGATGCTGCTGCTCGGCCGCAAGACCGCCAAAGAGCGGGTCGCCTCCTTCCTCATCTCCTTGTCGCGGCGAGCCGTGAAGCGGCGCCGGCCGGCCTCGCCGCTCGATATCCCGATGAGCCGGACCGATATGGCCGATTTCCTCGGGCTGACGACCGAGACCGTCAGCCGCACCGTGACCCAGCTGCGCAAGGCCAAGCTGATCGCCCCGCACGAGCGCAAGGGGATCGCCATCCTCGATATGAAAGGGCTCAGCGCGCTGGTCGACGGAGATTCTTCGGCCGACTGACGCGCGCCGGAGGCAGCGCCGCCGGATCCTCGTCGATCAGGATTCTCTGGGCCGCTCCGTCCAGATCCTCGAATTGTCCGCTCTTGAGCGCCCAGAGGAAGGCCACTAGCCCTAGCAGGCCCAGAAGCAGGGCCGCGGGCATCAGATAGAGCAGCGCCGTCACGGCTGTGAGTCCTCGGCGCCAAGCGCCCAGAGCCGGAAGGCATTCGCCGTCACCAGCAGCGAGGAAGACGACATGGCGACCGCCGCGATCAGCGGCGTGGCCAGCCCTGCGATCGCGATCGGGACCGCGCCCAGGTTGTAGAGGATCGCGAGCGCGAAGTTCTGCTTCACCAGCCGCCCCGCGAGGCGCGCGGTCCGAAGCGCCAGCAGCACGGGTGCCAGGAGCTGGCCCTGGAACAGGAGATCGGCGGCCGTCTGGCTGACCGCCGCCGCGCTCGCCGGGGACGTGGAGACGAAACCCGCGGCCAGCGCCGGGGCGTCGTTCAGCCCGTCACCCACCATCAGAACCTTGGCGCCCGCCTGGGTCCAGGCTTCCAGGGCGGCGACCTTCTCCGCCGGCAGGCAGGCCGCGCGCCAGTCCTCGATCCCGAGTTCGCCTGCGATGCGCCCGACCACGGCCGGCCGGTCACCCGAGAGCAGCGCCAGGCGATAGCCCCGGCGCTTCAGGGCCGCGACGACCGCGACCGCATCGGCCCGCGGCCGGTCGGCAAAGACGATGCGCTGCGGCGCCCGGCCCTCGACCGCGAGCCAGATTTCCATCGCGCCGTCATCGCCGCGTTCGTCCTTGGCCAGGCCGCAGAAGACCCGGCTGCCGAGCCGGACCTCCCGGCCCTCGACGATGCCGGCGAGCCCGGCGCCTGGACGCTCCTCGATCGCCGAGGCCGGGGGCACGACTTCGCCGGCCGCCATGGCAACGGCCTGCGCCAGGGGATGGCGGCTGGTGCGGGCCAGCGCACCCGCCAGGCGAAGCTGCGCTGTGGGGATCTCCGAGCCGTTGATCAGGCGCGGGCGCCCCTCGGTCAGGGTCCCCGTCTTGTCGAAGACGATGGTGTCGACCTTGGCCAGCTTCTCCAGGGCATCCGGCGTCTTCACCAGTACACCGCGGCGCAGAAGCTGGCCGGTGGCCACCACCTGCACCACCGGCACAGCAAGTGCGAGCGCGCAGGGACAGGTGATGATCAGCACCGCGACGGCGGCCATCAGCGCGCCACGCAGGCCGGCATCGGAGAGGAAGAACCAGCCCAGGAAGGTGGCCCCGGCCATCAGATGGACGAAGGGGGCATAGAAGCGCGCGATGCGATCGGCAAGACGCACGTAGCGCGCGCGGCCCTGCTCCGCCGCGCTCATCAGCCGGGCGATGCCGGCGAGGAAGCTGTCCTCCCCGGCGGCCGTGACCTCGATCTCTAGTCACCTGGAACTGAAATTCATTACATTATAGAAGAGTGCTCTGGAAGGAGAGCGCTGATGGCGATTGCAG
>DATFRE010000049.1:0-13531 GCA_035263545.1 Dongiaceae bacterium | reverse complement strand
AGCCGGCGATGCGGCCATCGGCGGACACGGCACCTTCGTCGCGTCCATCGTCAAGTCGGATGAAGGGTCGCCCGCGGTCCGGTCCTTCGGTGCACCCCATATGCATTTCATAGCCGCGCAGCGAAGCCCCGCTCGCCAGATGCCGGCCCCGTACTTCGGCCAAGCTCTTGTCGCCAGACATTTCGGTCGACAGATCGAGGAGACCCAATCCCGGCATATTGCCCGGGGGCCCCTCGATACCGAGGGGATCGTCGATCCGGCGGCCCAGCATCTGATAGCCGCCGCAGATGCCGAACAGCCGACCGCCGCGACGCATATGGGCAGCGATATCGATATCCCAGCCCTCGCTGCGCAGTTCCGCCAGATCGGCCAATGTCGCTTTCGAGCCGGGCAGAATGATCAGATCGGCGTCGCCAGGAAGCGCACGGCCGGGCTTCACCATGTCGAGAGCCACGTCTGGCTCGGCCCCCAGGGGGTCGAGATCATCGAAATTCGCTATGCGGCCGAGCAGCGGCACCGCGATTCGGATCGGCCTCTCCCCCCTCTCCGGTCTTGCGGAGCGAAGCGAAACCGAATCCTCCGCCGGCAGTTTTGCGGCGGGCGGGAAGAAGGGAATCACGCCCAGGCTCGGCAGGTTGCAGCGGCTGGTGATGATGGCAAGGCCACCATCGAACAGCCGCGCATCGCCGCGCAGCTTGTTGATGACATAGCCCTTGAGGCGGCGGCGCTCGCCTTCTTCCAGCAGCAGTACGGTACCCAGGATGCTGGCGATGACGCCGCCGCGGTCGATATCGCCGATGAGCACGATCGGGAGATCCGCAGCCTCGGCAAAGCCCATATTGGCGATATCGCCGGCCCGGAGATTGGCCTCGGCGGGGCTCCCGGCGCCTTCCACCAGAACGAGATCGGCCTCCCGGCTTACTGTCTCGAAGCTGTCCAGAGCCTGCGGAAGAAAGGTCGATTTCAGGGATTGCCAGTCGGCCGCCCTGGCATTGCCCCAGACTTTGCCCTGCACCACGACCTGAGCGCCGATCTCGCTCTGCGGCTTCAGCAGCACGGGGTTCATATGCACCGATGGCGGAACGCCGCAGGCACGCGCCTGGAGCGCCTGGGCGCGGCCGATTTCCCCACCATCGGCCGTCACCGCCGCGTTGTTGGACATGTTCTGCGGCTTGAAGGGCCGCACGGAAAGCCCGCCCCGACGAAAGGCTCGCGCCAGCCCGGCAACGATCAGCGACTTGCCGACATCGGAGCCCGTACCCTGGAACATGATGGCGGCGGCGCGAGCCATTAGAATTCGATCCCCGCCTGGGCTTTCACGCCTTCGCGGAAAGGATGCTTCACGAGAGTCATCTCCGTCACCAGATCGGCAGCCGCGATGAGATCGTCGGGCGCATTGCGACCGGTCACGATGACGTGGAGATCCGGGCGGCGGGCCCTGAGCGCCGCGACGACCTCGGCCACCGCCAGATAATCGTAGCGAAGGACGATGTTGAGCTCATCCAGCAGGACCATCCGGTAGGAGGGATCGGCCATCATCGCCTGGGCCTCGGCCCACGCGGCGCGCGCCGCGGCGATGTCGCGGGCGCGGTCCTGCGTCTCCCAGGTGAAGCCTTCGCCCATCGCCTTGAACGTGACGAGGTCGGGAAAGCGCCCGAGCACACTGCGCTCGCCCGTGTCCCAGCGCCCCTTCACGAACTGGACGATGCCGGTACGCAAGCCATGGCCGACGCAGCGCATGACCATGCCGAAGGCGGCGGTCGACTTCCCCTTGCCCTTTCCGGTATGGACGATGAGCAAGCCCTTCTCGATCGTCTTCTCCGTCATCATCTTGTCCCGGGCGGCTTTGCGGCGAGCCGATTTCTCGTTTGCCCGACGATTGACCTCCTCCTCGTCCTCCAGGCTCATGCGGCCCTCCTCAACTGGGCGAGATCCTCATAGGCAGCGTTGGCGCGCGGCCGCCAGAGGCCGCGATCCATGGCCTCCATCAATCGCTCCGCCATCTCCCGCGCCGCGTCGGGATTTTTTGCCAGCAGGAAGGCACGAACGGACGGCTCGCCGAGATAGGCCTCGTAGACCGCGTCGAAATGATGGTCAGAGACGGCGCCGGTGGTGGCCGCGAAGGCGAACATGTAGTCGACCGTCGCCGCCATCTCGAAGGCGCCCTTGTAGCCATGGCGCATCACGCCGGCGATCCATTTCGGATTGACGACGCGGCCGCGTACCACCCGGGCGATCTCCTCCTCCAAGCGGCGGATCTTGGGGTTTTCAGGACGCGAATGATCATTGTGATAGACGGCTGGCCGCCGGCCGCTGAGCTCGGTCACCGCCGCCGCCAGCCCACCCTCGAACTGGTAGTAGTCGTCGCTGTCGAGCAGGTCGTGCTCGCGGTTGTCCTGGTTGTGGACCACACCCTCGATTGAGGAGAGCCGCCGCTCGAACAGGCGATGGGCGGCCTCCCCGGCCGTGCCCTCGCCATAGGCATAGCCGCCCCAGGCGACATAGGCCCTGGCGAGATCGCCTGCATCCCGCCAGCCGCGCTCATCGATCAGCGCCTGCAGCCCTGCGCCATAAGCCCCCGGCTTGGAGCCGAATACGCGGTGGCCCGCCAGCCTAGACGCCTCTTCCGGCAAGAGCCCGCTCATCTCAAGAGCCTGACGGTCCCGCCCAACCCGCTCGGCCAGCGGATTGAGCGCCGGCGGCTCGTCGAGCGCTGCGACCGCGCGGGCCGCGCTGGCGACAAGATCGACCTGTTGCGGAAAGGCGTCGCGGAAAAATCCGGAGATGCGCAGGGTGACATCGACCCGCGGCCGATCGAGGATCGAGAGCGGCAGGATCTCAAATCCAGCGAGCCGGCCGGAATTGCCGTCCCAGCTCGGCCGTACCCCCATAAGAGCCAGCGCCTGGGCAATGTCGTCGCCGCCGGTGCGCATATTGGCGGTGCCCCAGGCGCTGAGCGCCAGGCTCCGTGGCCAGTTGCCATGCTCCTGGCGATAGCGCTCCAACAGGAGCGCCGCCGATTTCCAGCCGAGCTGCCACGCGGCCGGCGTCGGCACCAGGCGCGTATCGACCGAGTAGAAGTTCCGGCCTGTCGGCAGAACCTCGGGCCGGCCTCGGGTTGGAGCACCAGAGGGGCCGGGCATGACGAAGCGGCCATCGAGACCCCTGAGCAGGCCTTTGATCTCGGCGTGCCCACAGGCTGCAATCCGCGGCCGGAGGTCCTCGGCGATGAAGTCGAGGACCGCCTTCGCCCGGGACCAGGCGGGATCAGGCGCTGTCCTGCCCTCGACGAGGTCGCGCGCGAGAAGCTCGAGACGCTCGACGGTATCGCCGGCACTGCGCCAGGCTCCCGCGAAGGAGGTCAGGGCATCCGGCCTCGAACTCGTCCATCGCGCCGCCATGTCGCAGGCAAGAGGGTCGAAGTCCGCCTCAAAGCCGAGATCTCGCGCCAAGGCGCGGATCAACGAGGCGCGAGACCCTTGCCCGTCGCCCCGCGGCAGGCGCGTCAGCGCAACAAGCAAGCTCGTGAGCTGCTCGCCCTCCGGCGACCGGCCGAACACATGCAGGCCGTCGCGGATCTGAAGCTCCTTCAGATCGCAGAGATGGGCGTCGAGCTTGCTGAGCGCGGTCTCGGCATCCTCCACCGCCGTGATACCGCAGTCCTTGTCCAGCCCGCTGCGCTGCGCGAGTTCCAGGATCTGCTGACGCAGGAGATTGCAGCGCCGGGAGTCGAGGCCAGCCGCCTCGTAATACTCGTCGACCAGCCTTTCGAGATCGGCGAGTGGCCCATAGGTCTCGGCGCGGGTGAGCGGCGGCGTCAGATGATCGACGATGACGGCGGCGCTGCGCCGCTTGGCTTGGCTGCCCTCACCCGGATCGTTGACGATGAAGGGATAGAGATGCGGGATCGATCCCAGCGCAGCTTCCGGCCAACATTCCGCCGACAGCGCCAACGCCTTGCCTGGCAGCCATTCGAGATTGCCATGCTTGCCCATATGGACGATGGCATGGACACCAAACTGGCGACGCAGCCAGGCGTAGAAGGCCAGATAGCCATGGGGCGAAACGAGATCAGGATCGTGGTAGCTCGCGACCGGATCGATGTTGTAGCCGCGGGCCGGCTGGACAGCGACGACGAGATTGCCGAAACGGTGGATCGGAAGTTCGAACGAGCCCCTTCGATGGAAGGGGTCCTTCTCCGGCCGGCCCCACCGCGCATCGAGTTGCCGGCGCAAGGACGACGGAAGCTCCGCGAGGAAGGACAGATAGTCGCTAAGGGAAAGGGCTTCGCCTCCCTGCCGGACGCGTCCGCGATTCGTCGGACCGGCCAGGAGCTGTGCCATGAGCTCCTGGCCATCGGCAGGCAGACCTTCGATGGCGTAACCCGCCGCACGCAGGGCCCTCAGCACTTCGACGACGCCCGCGGGCGTATCGAGGCCCACGCCATTGCCGATTCGGCCATCGCGATTGGGATAGTTTGCGAGGATCAGTGCAACCCGCCGGTCACCGGCCGGCATGCGGCCGAGCCGAGCCCACCCGGCGGCGAGCGATGCCGTGAAGGCGATTCGATCAGCGACTGGCTGGTAGGAGAGGATGGAGCATTGCGTCGCCGGGTCGTAGCGCGCCTCGGCCTTGAAGCTGACGGCGCGGGTCAGGAGCCGTCCGTCGACTTCCGGTAAAGCGACCTGCATGGCGAGGTCGCGGGCCGAGAGACCCTGGCTGCCGGCGCGCCACTCCGCCTCACTGCCGCCGGAGAAGACGAGCTGCAGCACAGGGACATCGGCGGCATCGAAGGGCGTTGCGCTCCGCTCCGCTCCCGGCGAGGACAGGGCAAAGGCGGTCCCGTTCAGGATGACGGCCGGCGCCGCCCGCTCGATCATGGCCGCGACCAGATCGGCCGCGGCAGCCTCCTTCAGGCTCGTGGCATAGATCGGCAACGCATTGAGCCCCGCTGCATCGAGCCCGGCGATCAGCGCGTCGATGACCGCGAGATTGCCGGCTTGAAGCAAGGCTCGATAGAAGACGATCGCCGCGACGGGTCGGGCCGGTTGCCACCGGGAGGCAACATCCTCATAGCTCGGCAGTTCGACACCCGGCCAATAGAGGCCCGCGCGCAGCAGCGGCATCGGCTCGCGCCAGTTTGAATCACGGCCGATCAGCGATGCGGAGAAGCGGAGCAGATGGACGGCATTCTCGATCCCACCCTCGATGCAGCAGCGCCAGAGGCGGTTCGCCGCCTCGACCGGGAGCGTCGTCAGCTCCATCAGCTCCGCATCCGGCTGGTCGTCGCCCGGCAGGGCCGCGAAGGGGATGCCCTGCTCGCGGCAGAGCTCCGCGAGCTGCTCGATCCCATAGGGCCAGTATCGGACGCCCCCCAACATACGGAGGACGACCAGCCGGGCGTGACGGACCACCTGCTCGAGATAGAGGTCGACGGAGAGGTTGTGCCCGAGCTGCATCAGATTGACGAGGCGCAGGCTCGGCACGGATGCGCCCAGCCTTTCTTGCGCCGCTGCGAGACAGGCGAGCTCCGTATCGGCCGAGGACAGGAAGACGATGTCACCCGGCGCCTGGCCGAGATCGATGGCGGCGCTGCCGTCGGAGATGCTGCCGGGCTTGGCGGCGAGGAGATGCATCGGTGCTCAGCCGGCGCCGGCCGCAAGCGCGTCCGTGATGGCGCGGCGGTCGAGCCCCTTCAGTCCGATCACCACCAGCCGGCTGGCGCGCTCCTCATCCGGCGCCCAGGCGCGGTCATAGTAGTGCTGCAGCCGGCCGCCGACCCCTTGCAGAACGAGGCGCATCTCCTTGCCCGCAACAGCGAGGAAGCCCTTGATCCGCAGGATGTCGTAGGCGGAGACCGCCGCGGCGATCGCCTCCAGCAGCTTTTGTGCCGAGCCGAGCTCGGGCAACTCGACATGGAAGCTCTCGAAATCGTCGTGATCGTGTTCCTCCTCGACATCGTGATGGCTGGGGCGCATCGCGAGATCATCCTCCGCCGCCGCACCCACGCCGAGCAGGATCCGGGCATCGATGGCGCCGTAGATGGCCGGAACCACCTTGACCGAGGGGCGCAGCTTGTCTGTGACCGCCTGCTCCGCCGCCGCGCGCGTCATCGGATCCATCTGATCGGCCTTATTGAGGATCACGACATCGGCGCAGGCCAGCTGATCCTCGAACAGCTCGGCCAGCGGGCTGTAGTGATCGAGGCTAGGATCCACAGCGCGGCGGGCGGCGAGGGCTTCCGGATCTCCGGCAAAGCGGCCAGCTGCGGCGGCGGGGCCGTCGACCACGGCGATGACCCCATCGACGGTCACCCGCGTGCGCACCTCGGGCCAGGTGAAGGCCTTCACCAGCGGCTTCGGCAGAGCAAGGCCGGAAGTCTCGATGACGATATGGTCCGGGGGCTGCGGACGGTCGAGGAGCGCCGCCATGGTGGGCAGGAAATCGTCGGCCACGGTGCAGCAGATGCAGCCATTGGCGAGCTCGATGACATTCTCCTCCTCGCAGCCCTGGATCTTGCAGCCTTTGAGGATCTCGCCATCGACGCCGATATCGCCGAACTCGTTGATGATGAGGGCCAGGCGCCGGCCATTGGCGGTGCGCAGGAGATGCTGGATCAGGCTCGTCTTTCCGGCACCGAGGAAGCCGGTGACGACGGTGGCCGGAATCTTGGTGGTCATGCTGCTCTATCCTTGAGGGTCAATGGCAGGCCGGCGGCAAGGAAGAACACCCGGTCGGCCAGGGCCGCCATGGCCTGGTTCAGGCGCCCGGCATGATCGCGGAACTCGCGCGCCAGTGCGTTGTCCGGAACGATGCCGAGCCCGACCTCGTTGCTTACTAGCACGACGGGCGCGCGGACGTCACTGAGCGCGCCCCGAAGTTCTCTCTCCGCCTTGCCGATGTCGCGCCCGGCCGACATCAGATTGGCAAGCCAGAGAGTGAGACAATCGAGCAGGACAGCGTCATCGCCGGCGCCGGCGATCACCGGGGCGATGTCGAGGGGCGCCTCCACCGTTCGCCAGCCCGTACCCCGGCGGTGCCGATGATCCTCGATACGCGCTCGCATTTCCGGATCGCCCGGCTCTGCCGGCGCGAGGTAGATGCGCTTACCTGCATGCGAGGATAGAAGGCCCTCCGCATAGCGGCTCTTGCCCGAGCGCGCACCGCCGAGGACGAGAGAGACCGATGAGCTGCGGGCCGATGAATGCGATGCCATTTGGCGTTCCTCCCTCCGAGGAAGCTGTGCCGTTCGAGGGGCCGAGCAGGTTTCCTGGCTTCGGGTCGCCGATCCCATGCCGTCTTCCCAACCCGACCGGGTCAGTGACTCATGCCCTTTGAGGGGCAGGCAGGGATCTAACCGTCTACAGTTGCGGGGGCAGCGCCGGACTTGCTCGAGGACATCTCACCCTGGAGCGCACCGGCTTCCCTACACTCGGTTGGCGGACGCTAGCCCATGCTCCCGACTTTGGCCAGTCGGTTTTGCGCCAATGGCCAAAGGGATTGTCGCATTTGCGATAGTTCGCAGCGTGAGCGGATGGCTCACGCGTGCACGGGTCGGGAGCGCTGGCCGGCCGGGGCCAGTGCTGGGGCCTCGGCCGTTCCGGTCTGCAGGACCGCTGGCTGTCCTCCGGCCGAGGGGAATCTGAGGATCGCCGTCAGGCCGGGGCGGCTGGCGCCGGCCTGAGTATCGGTCAGCTCCAGGCTTGCCCCATGCTGGCGAGCGATTGCCGCGACGAGGCTGAGCCCCAGCCCGCTTCCCGGGGTCGTCCGGCTGGCGTCCAGGCGCACGAAGCGCTCCAGGACATGGCCGCGCTCGGCTGCCGGAATGCCGGGGCCGTAGTCGGCGACGGAGATCGAGGCACCGGCGGGCTGGGCCGCGACCTCGACCAGGATGCGGCTACCGCCCTCGCTGTATTTGACGGCGTTGTCGATCAGATTGGCCACCGCCTGGAGCAGCAGCTGGCGGTTGCCCTGGACGGTGGCGATATCTCGCCCAGAAACATTCAGAGTTAGGCCATGCTCTTCCGCCACGGGCTGATAGAGCTCGACGACATCGCTCGCCACCTCGCCGAGATCGACCGGCGCCATGTCGCCGCGCCGGGCGCCGGATTCGGCATCAGCGATCGAGAGGAGAGCGGCGAAGGTCGTAAGCAGCTGATCGGTTTCCTGGATGGCGCGCTCGATCGCGGCGCGGCGCTCGCCGGGCTCGCCGCTCTCGGCCAGCGCCATCTCGAGGCGATTCTTTAGGCGTGTCAGGGGGCTTCGCAGGTCATGGGCGATATTGTCGGTGACCGCGCGGATGCCGCCCACCAACCGCTCGATCTCCTCCAGCATCCTGTTCAGATTCTCGGACAGGCGATCGAACTCGTCATTGGCCTGACTCACGGGAATCCGGTGCTTGACCTCGCCGCGCATGATGCGCTCGGCACTGCGGTTGATCAGCTCGATGCGCCGGATCATGTTGCGGCTGAGGAGAAGACCGCCGGCGAGGCCGAGGCAGACCATGGCCGCGAGGGACCACACCAGCGCCTCGATGATCGCCACCTGCATGCGGCGCTGCGGCATGGTGTTCTGGCCGACCAGCAGGTGATAGCCGCCGGGGAGCGCTACCTCCAGCGCTTCGGCGATTGCATGGGTGTCCTTCGCGTCGTTGAAGCGGCGGGCTTCGATCGGGAAGTTGAGCCATCGCCCGACGCTCGACGGCGAACGGGGCCAGGTCGCGAGATTTCCCGCCATGGGCTGGAAATGCGGATCGGCCAGCAGATAGACGCCGTTGCCCACTCGATCCGGCCGGCTCCTGTCCATGACGGAGTCCAAGAGGCCGGGCAGGCCGAGAGTGCTGAACTCGTCCTTCAGGTCGTTGATGTCGGCGATGATAGCCTGCTGGCGCTGGCGGTCCACCAGAACCGAGGCCGTCCAATAGACGAAGCCGAAGAGCAGGATGACGGAGAGGCTGAAGACCGCGGCGTAGACCAGCGCCAGTCGAAAGGTCGTGGTGCGAAGAAATCTAGTGATCCGCACGGATGCAATACCCGGCCCCGCGGACCGTGTGCAGCAGCGGCGGCTGGAAGCCCTTGTCGATCTTCTGCCTCAGCCGGCTGATATGGACGTCGATCACATTGGTCTGCGGGTCGAAATGGTAGTCCCAGACGCCCTCGAGCAGCATCGTCCGGGTCACGACCTGTCCCGCATGACGCATCAGGTATTCCAGCAGCCGGAATTCCCGCGGCTGGAGATCGATCCCCTGCCCCGCCCGCCTAACCTGGCGTGCGAGCAGGTCCATCTCCAGATCCCCGACCGCGAGCTTGGTCTGCACAGCCGGGGCGCTGCGGCGGCGCAGCAGGGCCTCGATCCGCGCCAGCAGCTCGGAAAATGCAAAGGGCTTGGTCAGGTAGTCGTCGGCGCCGGCCCTGAGCCCGCTGACCCGGTCATCCACCTGGCCGAGGGCGGAAAGGAATAGCACCGGGGTCACGACCTTGGCGACGCGCAGTGCCTTGACGACGTCAAGACCATCGATCTCCGGCAGCATGCGATCGACGATGATCAGGTCGAACTGGCCGCTCGTGGCGTGAAAAAGGCCATCGCGGCCGCTGGCGACCCGATCCACGACATAACCGTTCTCGGTCAGCCCCTTGACCATATAGGCCGCCGTCGCCTCATCGTCTTCGATGACCAGGATACGCATGGCTTCCGATTTGGAATTCTCGCCATCACTCGTTGCGGCCTGGGAGTTTAGACTAGTCATCGGCTCACCCGAACAAAAGAAGAAGGAGCTAGGTTCCCCCCCGGCTTGGTGACCCGGAACAAGCCAGAGAAGACCAGCCCCCGACAGAAGAAACGGCAGGGCTGGTCGTCTGACGACCAGCCCTGCCGGGGTGGGAAGGGCAGACCGAGGGGTGCCTACGCCTTGCCCACTTTGACGGCCAGGAAGAGCTCGTCTCCCTGGCGATTGACCAGAAGCAGGACCGAAGGGGCTTTCCTGGCGACCGCCTGCTGGACCAGACGGTCGACCTCACCGGGACTGGAAACCTTGCGCCGCGCCACTTCCTCGATGATGTCCCCCTGCTGGAGGCCCTCGCGAGCGGCCGGGCTGCCATCGGCGATATCCGTGACCACGACGCCCCGGACGTCATCGGCAAGTCCCAGCTGCTGGCGCATATCTGCGGTCAAGGCCGAAAGCTGGACCCCGAGGAACCGCCGGGCCGCGCTGTCCTCCGTCGGGATCGACGGGGTCTCGTTGGAAGCCTCCTGCGGCTCGTCCTTCATCTGTGCCACGGTCAGGTTCACGGCCTTGCGCGCGCCCTCCCGCCAGATCACCACCTCGACCCGCTTGCCGGCCGGGATGGCGGCCACGATCCGCGGCAGCTCGCGAGTCTCACTCACGGTCTGCCCGTCGAAGGAGAGGATCACATCGCCCTGCTGCAGCTCGGCCGCCGCTGCGGGGCCATCGGGCTGCACCGAGGCGATCAGGGCGCCGGTCGGCTCGCCCAGCCCCAAGGACTGGGCGATTTCCGGTGTCACCTCCTGGATGGCGACCCCGATCCAGCCGCGATCGACCCGGCCGCGCTCGCGCAGCGCGGCGATCACGGGCTTGGCCATGTTGGAGGGAATGGCGAAGCCGATGCCCACGCTCCCGCCATTGGGCGAGGCGATGGCCGAATTGATCCCGATCACTTCGCCGGCGAGATCGAAGGTCGGCCCGCCGGAATTGCCGCGGTTGATCGAGGCATCGATCTGAAGGAAGTCGTCGAAGGGCCCGGAATGAATGTCGCGGCCGCGGGCGGAGATGATTCCCGTCGTGACCGTACCGCCGAGGCCGAAGGGATTACCGACCGCCAGCACCCAGTCGCCGACCCGGATGGCATCGGAATTGCCCCAGGTGACGTAAGGCAGCGGGGCGCCGGCGTCGATCTTGAGCAGCGCCAGATCCGTCTTCTTGTCGGCGCCGATCAGCTTGGCCGGATAGTCCTTGCCGCTGGCCAGCGTCGCATGGATCTCCGTCGCTCCGTCGATCACATGGTCGTTGGTGACGATGTAGCCCGAGGGATCGATGATGAAGCCGGAGCCCAGCGCCGTCATGTCCTGGCTGCCGCGATGCTCCCGGAAATGCTTGAAGAACTGCTCGAAGGGCGAACCCGGCGGGAAGTCGAAAGGCATCGTCTGCTCGTCGGAGGAACCGGCGGCTTCGTGATGGGTGGAAGAGATGTTGACCACCGCCGGGGTCACCTTGGCCGCGAGATCGGCGAAGGTTTCCGGAGGCAGGCTCGCGGCGGCAGCGGGGCCGGCGAGGCCGAGGCTCGAGAGGCCGATGACGGCCAGCCCCAGGCTGGCGATCGCCAGCCGCCGTAGGGGCGATGTCCTATCCCGCATGGCCGGTTTGGGATTCTGCGTGCTGGGGAAATTCCGAAGGGCATAAGCCGGAAGGATCATGGCTTCCTCGCTCAAAGACTGCTCTCAAGGCCGGCGCCGCTCCCCATTTCGGCGCTCCGAACGGACTTTAGAGAGCGCTACTAAAGCGCGCATGACCGGCGAATTAATTCGTCGTAATGCTGTAGGCCGCGTGGCCTCGAAAACGAAAAAGGCCGCGGCCCCGGGAAGCGGGGGCCGCGGCGTGACATGGAGTTCGCGTGACATGGATCTCGGCGGTTGCCGGGCTGGCCGCTTGCTTCTAGCCTCCTCCCTTATGGAGCCCAGCCCCGATCTGGTATCTGCCTGCCGTGAGGGAATGGTCTTGCGGACACGCGACCGGCGGGCGGCCCGGATCTCCCGCCTCGAGCCGGCGGCGGGGCTGATCCATGGCGAGGTCGAGATGCAGGGCGCCTGCGTCTGGCGTGCCGATGGCCGCTGGCGTGACGCGCCGTTCGGGGCTCCGGGCCCTCTCGACCTGATGCCGCCGGAGCCCGTCGCAACCGCCCCGCCCAGAACGGCTTCGCCCAGAGGGGCGCTCGACGCCGGCAACCCCCTGTTTTGCTGCGATTGACGCGGGGCCGTCCGGGCGAAGGATGGCTTGCGTCCACAACCATCCTTGCCTATGTTGCGCCGCCTTGACGGCGGAGCGGCGGCTCGCGACTTGGCCTCCGCCCTTCCGGCCCGGATCGCCGCCGTAGCTCAGTGGTAGAGCGCACCCTTGGTAAGGGTGAGGTCGAGTGTTCAATCCACTCCGGCGGCACCATTTATCTCAATGACTTATTCGAGATTCTCATCTGGCGTTCGCGCCGTGGCTACCGCATGACTACCATTTCCCATCCGGTTGCAGCTGCCGCACCTAGTACCGAGATAGCGCACCTCACCACCACGTCCTCCTGCGATGAGGATCGGCTCGGCCTATCGGAGCAACCCTCGCCCTCGTAGTGTAGGGCGAGCCACCGTAACCCTCTGGTGAAGGCCACGGGTCAGCGGCGCTTGGCGCGCCTTGCAGGTGACTTCCGCGACCATTTTTGGGCGAGAGCCTCAACTTCGGCGGTGAGCCATGCGGCCTCGTCTGCGTGAGGATCGAAGTCGTCGCCGATCCATTCCGTGAGTTCGGCGTGCCGTTCGTGCTTTGGGTCCGTGATGGCCTCGAGGAACTCGGCATAGCCCCAGGGGGCCGCCGCAGTCTTCGGGAGGGCAGCGGTCGCTGACTTCGATCGTCATGCGTCTGAATCAGAACGGGCATGGACTCCCCTCCGGCCTCGATGGCACGGGTGGAGGCGATGAGCCTGCGCAGGCCGCCGACCACCTGGGTCGATCCCAAGGCGCTGATGCCGAGGCCGATGCCGCAGGCGATCAGGAAGAGGGCGAAGCTCAGATAGGTGTCGAGCCGCTGGCTCGCGAGAACCATGGCGGTCGCCCTCTCGGTGAGATCGGCGACCTGGCGGCGGATCTTGGAGAGATCCGGACCGAAGGCTTCGGCGAATCTGGCGAAGTCGAGCGAGGCCGCTTGCGCCTCGTCATGCCGGCCGTCGGCCAGGGCCGTCATCACCTTGTCGCCGACCGCCAGAAAATCCTCCAGGCTGCGGACGAGATACGAGAAGGAGCCGTCGATGCGCGCGAGATCGACGCGTTCCGCCGTCCGGTAGCTCGGGTCGTTCGTCGCCTGCTTGAGCAGCGCGGTGGCAGCGCCGACATCGCGGCGCATCGCGTCGGCGAGGTCCCGTCTATCCGCGATCGCGGCCTGGAGCTCCGCCGGATTCAGCTGATCGCGCTGCAACAGGCGCAGGGTGTGCAGCTCGTATCGGTCGGTGTCGACGTCGAACTCGGCGAGCAGCCGGGACAAGGGCAGCTCGTAGCGATCGATATTGCTGATCTGGTCGCTGTCAAACCGCTGGAAGACGGCGAGCGCGGCGACCACCAGCCCGAACAGGGCCAGGAGGATGCCGGCGAGGAGAAAGATCTTTCTGCGGATCGTCATTCGAGATCCACTCCGGATGTTTCTGCCGGCCCGCCACCCCCCGGGCCCGCGGATGTCAGGGTAGCCCTAAGCCCTCGCCTCCTCCACCCGGTCGCTCAGCGACTGCTCCAGCCGGCTCAGTATCTCCTTCGGTACCACCTG
>DATFRE010000048.1:0-8332 GCA_035263545.1 Dongiaceae bacterium | reverse complement strand
TCGGCGTCGGTCATGATGATGATCCGGTGATACCGGATCTTGCCGATCTCGAATTCCTCTGAGCCGATGCCGGTGCCGAGGGCTGCGATCAGCGTGCCGATCTCGGCTGAGCTCAGCATCTTGTCGAAGCGGGCCCGCTCCACATTCAGGATCTTGCCGCGCAGCGGCAGAATCGCCTGGTTCTTGCGGTTGCGGCCTTGCTTGGCCGAGCCGCCGGCCGAATCGCCCTCGACGATGAAGAGCTCGGAGAGCGCCGGGTCGCGCTCCTGGCAATCGGCGAGCTTGCCGGACAGCGAAGCGAGGTCGAGAGCGCCCTTGCGCCGCGTCAGCTCACGCGCCTTGCGCGCCGCCTCGCGGGCCGCGGCCGCCTCCACGACCTTGGCGACGATGCGCCGGGCCTCGGCCGGATGTTCCTCGAGCCACTGGTTCAGCTTCTCTGCCACCACGCTCTCGACAGCGGGCCTCACCTCGGAGGAGACCAGCTTGTCCTTGGTCTGGGAGGAGAATTTGGGATCGGGCACCTTGACCGAGAGCACGCAGGTGAGGCCCTCGCGCATGTCGTCGCCCGAGAGCGCCACCTTCTCCTTCTTGGCGATCCCGCTGTCATTGGCATACTGGTTGATCTGGCGGGTCAGCGCGCCGCGGAAGCCGGCGAGATGCGTGCCGCCGTCGCGCTGCGGGATGTTGTTGGTGAAGCACAGCATCGTCTCGTGATAGCTGTCATTCCACTCCAGCGCCGCCTCCAGGGTGATGCCGTCCTTTTCGCCCTTCATGACGATGGGCGGCACATGGAGCGCGTTCTTGTTGCGGTCGAGATAGCGCACGAAGGCTTCGACCCCGCCCTCGTAATGGAGTTCGACGGACTTCACCTCCACCCCACGGGCATCGCTCAGCTGCAGGCGCACCCCGGAATTGAGGAAGGCGAGCTCGCGCAGCCGGTGCTCCAGCGTGGCGAAGTCGAACTCGGTGCGGGTGAAGGTCTGGCGGGAGGGCAGGAAGACGATCTCCGTGCCGCGCCGGCCCTGGGTCTCGCCCACCACCGCGAGCGGCGCCTCGGGCACGCCATGGCGGAAGCGCATGAAATGCTCCTTGCCGTCGCGCCAGATGCGCAGATCGAGGCGCTCGGAAAGGGCGTTCACCACCGAGACGCCGACGCCATGGAGCCCGCCGGAGACCTTGTAGGAATTCTGGTTGAACTTACCGCCGGCGTGGAGCTGGGTCATGATGACCTCAGCCGCCGAGACGCCTTCCTCCTTGTGGATGTCGACGGGGATGCCGCGGCCGTTGTCCAGCACGGTGACGGAACCGTCGCCATTCAAGGTCACTTCGATGCGGTCGCAATAGCCGGCCAGCGCCTCGTCGATGGAATTGTCCACCACCTCATAGACCATGTGGTGCAGGCCCGAACCGTCATCGGTGTCGCCGATATACATGCCCGGGCGCTTGCGCACGGCATCGAGCCCGCGCAGCACGGTGATGGCGGTCGAATCATAGGCACCGGTAGCGCCTTCGGCCGTCGGTCCTCCGCCATTGGTCGCGGGGGCGGAGTCGGAGATGTCATCGGTCTTCTTGACCGGCTTGTTGGCCATAATCCGTCAGTTCCTGGTAATGCGGGCTTCCGATACGCGGAAGAACTGGGCCGCCTCGCCGAACGCGGCGAAGAGCCCGTGATCCGTGCCGGTGAGCCACGCCTGGACACCGAGTGCCAGCAGTGCGTCGAACAACGCGCGGCGGCGCCCGTCGTCCAGATGAGCAGCGATCTCGTCGAGCAGCAGCAGCGGGGGCCGGCCGCGCTCGGTCGCCATGAGCCGCGCCTGCCCGAGAAGAATGGCAATCAGGAGCGCCTTCTGCTCGCCGGTCGAGCAGTCCGCCGCCGACACGCCGGTGGCCTCGAAGGCAACGAGAAGATCGCTCCGATGAGGTCCCAGATGGGCACGACCGGCCTCGGCATCAAGGGCGCGGCCGGCCGCAAGCCGGGCACGCATCCGCTCCTCGGCGGCCAGCGCCGGCATCTCGCCGAGCCAGGCTTCGACCTCGCCCTGAAGGGCAAGCGCCGGGCGCGGGAAGCTCCCATCCGCTTCGGCGAGGACCGCGCCGAGGCGGGCTGCGAGATCGAGCCTGGCGGCGGCGATCGCCACCCCCTGCTCGGCGATCTGCTGCTCCAGGGCATCGAGCCAGCCGGGCTGTGCGGCGGGTCCCTCGCCGCGCAGCAGGCGCATGCGTTCTGAGGCCGCCAGCTCATAGGCATTGAGCCGGCCGGCATGGCCCGGATCGAAGCAGAGCACGAGGCGGTCGAGGAAGCGCCGGCGGGCCGATTTGGAATCGAGGAAGAGCCCGTCCATCTGGGGCGTCAGCCAGAGCACAGCCAGGCGCTCGGCCAAGCCCGTCAGGCCGCGCTGGGGCGCGCCGTCGATGCGCAGCAGCCGGCGCTCCCGCGCTCCCTCATCGGCCGCGGGATCGCGTCCGGTGCCGATCTCGCATTCTCCTGCCGGCCCCGTCAGCCGCGCGGCCACGGCCCAAGGCCGCGCTGCCACGTCCGGGGTTTCGCCCGATGGGGACGGCGAACGGCGGTCGACCTCCCCCAGCCTGGCCTGGCGCAGGCCCCGGCCAGGGGCGAGAAAGGAAAGGGCCTCCAGCAGATTGGTCTTGCCGGCGCCATTGGGACCCGTCAGCACCACGGGCCGCGGATCCGTCTCCAGCGCCTCGCGCCGATAGCAGCGGAAGTCGCTGACCATCAGCCGGGCGATATGGGGCCCGGCCCCTGCGGATGCCGCCCGCGAAAGCGCAGGAAAGGCGACGATATTCGGCCCGGGACGCGGCTGCGCCATCACACCCGCGCCATCACACCCGCATGGGCATCAGCACATAGAGCGCGGTGCTGTCCGCGGCATCGCCCAGCAGCGTCGGCGAGGCGGCGTCGGCGAGCTTGAACTCGGCCTCGGTGCCCTGCAGCTGGGCGGTGATGTCCAGCAAATAGCGGGCGTTGAAGCCGATCTCGATCGGGCTTCCGCCATAGCCGACCTCGAGCTCCTCGCTGGCGCTGCCGTTCTCGGGGCTGGAGGCCGAGAGGACCATGCTGTTCTTCTTGAGGCTGAGCTTCACGGCGCGCGACTTCTCCGAGGCGATGGTCGAGACCCGGTCGACCGCCTCGGCGAACATGCGCCGGTCGACGGTCATGGACTTGTCGTTGCCGACCGGTATCACTCGCTGATAGTCCGGGAAGTTGCCGTCGATCAGCTTGGAGGAGAGGGTCACGGAATCGAAGGCGAAGCGGATGCGGGTGTCGGAGAGCGCAATCTCGATCGGCTCCTCCGTCTCCTCGATCAGCTTGCGCAATTCCCCCACCGTCTTGCGCGGCACGATGACGCCCGGCATGCTCCCGGCTCCCTTGGGCACCTCCATCTCGACCCGGGCGAGGCGGTGGCCGTCGGTCGCAACGGCGCGCAGATGCCCTCCGCCCTTGTCCTCGGCCACATGGAGATAGATGCCGTTCAGGTAGTAGCGCGTCTCCTCGGTGGAGATGGCGAAGCGGCTGCGGTCGATGAGGCTGCGCAGATCCTTGGCCGGGAGAGAGAAGCGGTGTGGCAGCTCGCCGCCGGCCGTGGCGGGGAAGTCCTCTCGCGGCAGGGTCGGCAGGTTGAACTTGGAGCGCCCCGCGCGGACCGTCGCCTGGCCGCCCTCGCCACCGCCATCGATCTCGACCTGAGATCCCTCGGGAAGCTTGCGCACGATGTCGTAGAGCGTGTGGGCCGGGACGGTCGCCGCCCCGCCTGTTCCCACCGATACCGGGACCCGCTCGATGATGGTGAGGTCCATGTCGGTCGCCGTCAGCCCGAGGGCGTTTGACCCGGCCTCGAGGAGGACATTGGAGAGGATCGGGATCGTATTCCGCCGCTCGACGACGTTCTGGACGTGACCGAGAGATTTCAGCAGCGCGCCGCGTTCGATGGTGAGTTTCATGGCGGTCAGAAGACTTCTCAGGACGTCCGGTGCTCCGCGGCAGCCTGGCCCCGCCGGACGAGCGCGGGCCGATGTGCCGACGGCCCGTCAAGGCCGTCCGTCATTATAGCAGATGAAATGCGCAAGAAAAGTACTTCAGCGGCCGACGAACCCCGATTCGGCCTTTAGAATCAGCGAGTTGTCCCCTCAGCCCTCGAGCATTCTCCGGAGCAGCTCCACATCCTCCGAGAAGCCGGCGTCGATCGCGCAGAGCTCCTCGATCTTGCGGACCGCGTGCATGACCGTCGTGTGGTCGCGATTGCCGAATTTGCGGCCGATTTCGGGCAGCGAACGGGTGGTGAGCTGCTTGGAAAGATACATAGCCACCTGACGCGGCCGCGCCACGGCGCGGGCCCGGCGCTCGGAATGCATGTCCGCGAGCTTCATGTTGAAGTGCTCGGCGACGCGGCGCTGGATCTCCTCGATGGTCACGCGCCGGTCGTTGGCGCGCAGCAGATCGTGGAGAAGCTCCTGGGTCGATTCGAGCGTGATCGGCCGGCCGATCAGCGTGGCATGCGCGATGATGCGGTTGAGAGCCCCCTCCAGCTCGCGGACATTGGAGACGATCTTGTGGGCCAGGAACTCCAGCACCTTGGAGGGGACCTGCGCCTTCATCTGCTCGGCCTTCGACTGCAGGATGCCCAGGCGCAGCTCATAGGTCGTGGGGTGGATATCCGCCACCAGACCCCAACCGAGGCGCGAGCGCATGCGCTCCTCGAGGCCTTCGAGGTCATGGGGCGACTTGTCGGCGGAGATCACGACCTGCCGGTTCTGGTCCACCAGGGCGTTGAAGGTGTGGAAGAACTCCTCCTGGGTCGAATCCTTGCCGCTGATGAACTGCACGTCGTCGATCATCAGCACGTCGACGGAGCGGAACTGCTCCTTGAAGGCCATGACGTTGCGTTGCCGGAGCGAACGGATGAACTGATACATGAACTTCTCGGCCGAGAGATAGATGACCCGGCGCGGCGGCGTGCGCTTTTTGATGTGCCAGGCGATGGCATGCATCAGATGGGTCTTGCCCAGGCCGACCCCGCCATAGAGGAACAGCGGGTTGAAGGGCACGGCGCGAGCCTCCGCGACGCGCTGCGCCGCAGCATGGGCGAGCTCGTTGGATTTCCCGACGATGAAGTTCTCGAAGGTGAAGCGCGGATCGAGCGGCGCGCTGACGTCTTCCGGCACAAAGACCTGGCCCGCGGCGGCAGCGGCAGCAGGCAGGCTGTCGCCATGCAGGGATTCGACCCCGCCCAGCGTCCGCTGGACCGTCACCTGCTGCGCCTTCATCGCCTGAGGCCGGCTGCCGTCGACCACGAACTCGATGCTGCGGATGTCCGGATTGGCCGCATGCCAGAGCGCGCGGATGCGCTCGGCATAATGTTGCGAGATCCAGTCGCGCATGAAGCGGGTCTTGACCGCGATGGAAACTTGCGCGTCGCACTGGCCCAGCAGGGTGAGGGGCTTCAGCCAGCTCCGGAATGTGGCCTCGCCGAACTCGCTGCGCAGCCTTCCTCGCACCTGGGCCCATTGGCTCGCGAGAACGGAATCGACGCCCGGTGACCTGACAACCTCCTCTGACATGGCCATGCCCTCAATCCTGGACCCAGGGCAGGCCCGCGGCTTTCCAGCCGCCCGTCTTGCCGCGATGTCGCTCAGCGTCGGGGTTGCCCTCGAAGCCTTCGGCTACGTTGTAACAACGCCGATAACCTGCTGCCGTCATGGCTTGGGCCGCGGCGCGGCTGCGCCCGCCGCTGCGGCAGATGAAGAGGAGAGGTGCATCCTTATCGGCGAGCTGGTCGGTGAGCTCGGCGGTGAAATTCGCGTCGATCTCCATGGCCGGGAACACCTGCCAGGATTGCAGCACCGGGCGCCGGCCGAGCGAGGTGAGGTCAGGAAGCCCGACGAACATCCACTCGGGGCGGGTGCGCACATCGACGAGCTGGGCGTTCCGGTTCTCGGTGAGGAGCTTCCACGCTTCGGTCGGGTTCAGATCACCGGCATATGACATCCTGGGGCCCCTCTGCCACCGAAAGACCTACCCGCCGACCCGCCGCATAAGCGGGACGTTGTGGAAGCTTACCTGTTGAGCAAGGTCCTACCGAAGTAGGGCCTACGGCTTATTCTGTCAATGTCATTCGGTTTTCAGTATTGGGGAACACAATTATTTAATTATTATTGTATTCCCCGGTCGCCTATCCCCTGTCACGTCGCGGTCATGACTCTACTGCCAGAGGCTGCGACAAGGCAACAAGAGTCACATCACGTCGCGAAAATTTTCGCGACGATGGTCCCTCGGCAACAGTTGGAGAGGTTAGGCGAGACTCTTGATGCGAGCGCTGAGCCGCGACAGCTTGCGCGATGCCGTGTTGCGATGAAGCACGCCGGTACGCACGCCGCGATGCATCTCCGGTTGCGCCGCCTTCAAGGCCTCGGCTGCAACTTTCTTGTCGCCGCTTTCGATCGCGGTTTCGACCTTCTTGATGAAGCTGCGCACCCGCGAGAGGCGCGTGCGGTTGACCGCCGTGCGGCGCTCGGTCTGACGTATGGCTTTCTTTGCCGACTTATGGTGGGCCATCTGGGGCTCGCTTCCGGACTAGCTCTTGAATTTGAGGCGGCGGGTTATATCCGCCGGGGGCAGCGGCGTCAAGAAGGGCCCTCGGGGCTCGAGCCATGGCCGAAGAGGGCGCCGTCGCCGCAGCGAAGTCCGAGACTTCGCGATTCGTTATTCATTCTTAAAAACGGGCGGACGTTTCTCGGCGAAGGCGGCCATGCCCTCCTTCTGGTCCGCCGTGGCGAAGCTGGCGTGGAAGAGGCGGCGCTCGACGCGCAGGCCCTCGGTGAGCCCCGTCTCGAAGGCACGGTTGACGGCTTCCTTTGCCAGCACGACCGCAGGGCGCGACAGTCCAGCGATCTTCTCCGCCAGCTTCATGGCCTCGCCGATCAGCTCAGCGGCAGGCACGACGCGGGCCACGAGGCCGGAACGCTCCGCCTCGGCCGCATCCATCATGCGGCCCGTCAGCACCATCTCCATGGCCTTGGCCTTGCCGATCGCCCGGGTGAGGCGCTGGGTTCCGCCGGCGCCCGGCAAGGTGCCGAGCGCGATCTCCGGCTGGCCAAAGCGCGCATTGTCGGCGGCGATGATGATGTCGCACATCATCGCCACCTCGCAGCCACCGCCCAGCGCATAGCCGGCGACCGCGGCGATGGTCGGCTTGCGGCATTGGGCAAGGCGCTCCCAATCCCTTGTGATGAAATCGCTTAGATACACATCGACGAAGCCGCGATCCTTCATTTCCTTGATGTCTGCCCCGGCGGCGAAGGCCTTCTCGCTGCCGGTCACGACGATGGCGCCGATGGCGCCATCCGTCTCGAAGCCGTCGAGGGCCTCACGGAGCTCAGCCATCAGCGCGCTGTTCAGGGCGTTGAGGGCCTTGGGCCGGTTGAGAGTGACGAGGCCCACGGCGCCGCGCGTCTCGGTGAGGATGTTCTGATAGGACATGGAAACTCCGAAGGGGAGGGCTATGGCACGTATGAATAGGGAAGCCGGGTCTCAGTCAAGAGGGCGGCGTCGGGGAACGTCCACTGCTCAGCGCTGGCGGCGCGGGCAATAGAAGCTGGCGCGGCCCGATTGAACGATGCGCCTGATACCGCCGGTCGCCTTGATCTCGCAGGTGCAGCCCGGGCAGGCTTGGCCCTCATGTTCGTAGACCTGCCAGCGATGCTGGAAATAGCCGAGCTCGCCATCCGCCTGGACATAGTCGCGCAGCGAGGAGCCGCCGGCAGCGACCGCTTCCTCGAGCACCGCGGTCACGGCCCGGGCCAGCCGTTCCGCTCGTTCGCCCTGCACCGTACGCGCCAGGCGCCGCGGCGAGATGCCGGCCCGGAACAGCGCTTCCGAGGCATAGATATTGCCGATGCCGGCCACCACGCGCTGGTCGAGGAGCGCGGCCTTGATCGGCGTGCGCTTGCCGGCAAGTGCTTGCGCGAGACACTCGCCATTGAATTCGGGGCTGAGAGGCTCCGGCCCGAGGCCCTTCAACAGCTTGTGCTCCGCCAGCTTGGCCGCCGTCGTCAGATCCATGAATCCGAAGCGCCGCGCATCGTTGAAGCGAAGCGTGACATCGCCCTCGGCGAAGAAGACGACATGGTCATGGATCTCGAGCTCGGGCTCGCCTTTGCCGAGCAGCATGCGCCCGGTCATGCCGAGATGACAGATCAGGACCTTGCCGTCGTCCAGATAGATCAGGATGTATTTCGCCCGCCGGCCGATGCGCTCGATCCGCCGCCCGGCCAGGCGCCGCGCGAAGCCGGCAGGCAAAGCGAAGCGCAGATCCGG
>DATFRE010000047.1:0-5037 GCA_035263545.1 Dongiaceae bacterium | reverse complement strand
CGGCGGCGAGCGCGGCGCGACGCCGGTGCGCACCACGCCGATCACCCTGCTGGCCCGCCACCATGTGGCGCTCTGGACCTCGCTCTCGCCGCTCGGCGAAGCTGGCGCGCCCAGCCCGCGGGCGCAAGCCGTCGCCGATTTCATCCGTGCCCATGGCGCCTCCTTCTTCGACGAGTTGGTCGAGGGCACCGGGCTCCTGCGCACCCAGCTCGAGGAGGCCCTGGCCGAGCTGGTGGCCCTGGGCCTCGTCAGCTCCGACAGCTTCGGTGGCTTGCGCGCTTTGCTCACGCCCTCTGATCGGCGCAGGCCCTTCGCCGGCGGCCGGCGCCGGCGGCGCACGGTCGATTTCGGCATGGAAGATGCGGGACGCTGGGCGCTCACCCGGCGCAGCGAAGGAACGCTGCCGGGCACGCCGGTGAAGCCGGAGGCGGCGGAGCATACGGCGCGCACCCTGCTGCTTCGTTACGGGGTGGTGTTCTGGCGCCTGATCGAGCGCGAGGCCGGGTGGCTCCCGCCCTGGCGCGATCTCCTGCGCGTCTATCGGCGGCTCGAAGCTCGCGGCGAGATCCGCGGCGGGCGCTTCGTTGCCGGCTTCTCCGGCGAGCAGTTCGCGCTGCCTCACGCCGTGGGGCTGCTGCGCGAGGCCAGGCGCAAGCCGCATGACGGCGCCTGGATTTCCATCTCCGGCGCCGATCCCCTGAATCTGCTCGGCATCGTGACCCCGGGCCCAAGGCTCGCGGCCCTCACCGGCAACCGCCTGCTCTATCGCGATGGTCTGCCGGTGGCGTTCCTTGCCGGCGGCGAGGTGCAATTCATCGAGACCCTCGATGCGGCCGGCCAGTGGGACGCCCGAAAGGCCCTGCTGCGGGCTGCGATGCCTGCAGTCGCGGATTCGGCCTGAGCACAATGCGAATGGCGGTGCAGCACTCCGGGGCGATCGGCAGTTGAGCGCCGATCACCCGGAGCGCCGCAAGGAAGGACCGAAGGCGCTTCGGAAGGCGCCTCGCAGGACTACTTCAGGAACTTCGTGCTGACATAGCCCTCATAGGTCTTGTACTTGACACGGCTCCAGCTCCCGGAGGAGCCGACGACCGTGACCTTCTCGCCGCTGTTCAGCTTGATCAGGACCTTGCCGCTGGTGGATGGTTTGGCGCGGAGATTCACCGCCGTGCCCGTCACGACCATCTCCTGATCGGCGACGTTCAGATAGGACGAAGGCAGCGAGGGCGACGGAATCGTGAAGGTCGCAGCCTGGACCGCATCGGCCGAGGCGAGGACCGCGCCTCCCAGGAGGATTGCCACCAAAAGTGACTTCATGTCGTGTACCTCACACTAAAAGTTGAACCTGTTTACTTCCCCTCGGTCCCACAACGCGACATTGCATATATAGCCGTACTATTCCAATAGAAGAAAAGTGACAAACTTCTAAAGGTTCCCGGACGCCGAACTGCGTTGAAATCTGACCAAGCTAGTCATATATAAGTCCCGATTGCGCAATGGGATTCCGCGAGGGAGCCGAGCTCCGATGATGCGCTTCAGTCGCCTGGCCGATTTCGCCATCGTGCTGATGACCCATATGGCCCAGAACCCGGGGGGCATCCATTCGGCCGCCGAGATGGCCGGGGCGACTCGTCTGCCGGGACCAGCCGTAGCGAAGGTCCTGGCCCGGCTCTGCCGGAAGGGCCTCATCGGCTCGGCCCGCGGGGTCAAGGGTGGCTATCGGCTCGAGCGGCCGGCCGCGGCCATTTCCGTCGACGCCATCGTCAGCGCCGTGGACGGGCCGGTCGCCCTCACCCAATGCATCACGCCGGATTCGCATCGCTGCGAGGTCGAGGCGCTTTGCCGCTCGCGGGTCGGGCTGCATGCGATCAACCGGGCCGTGCGCAAGGCGCTGGAGGATGTGAGCCTGGCGGATATCGCCTTGCCGGCCACTGCCTTCGGCGCGGCTGTCCGTCCCGCGGCGGCGAAGCCCGATCAACATCGAGAGCTTTCATGAGCGCCACCCAAGAGACCATCGACGTCATCCGCCGGATCGGCGGCGAGTATAAATACGGCTTCGTCACCGACGTGGAGGCGGAGCTCGCGCCCAAGGGCCTCAGCGAGGACACCATCCGATTCATCTCCGCCAAGAAGAACGAGCCGGACTGGCTCCTCGAATGGCGCATGAAGGCCTTCAAGGTCTGGATGGCGGCACCGGAGAGCGAGCCCAAATGGGCACGCGTCAGCTATCCGAAGATCGACTATCAGGACATGTACTACTACGCCGCGCCCAAGCGCCAGAAAGGCCCGCAGAGCCTGGACGAAGTCGATCCGGAGCTGCTCAAGACCTATGAGAAGCTCGGCATCCCCCTCAAGGAGCGCGCCGCACTCGCAGGCGTGGCGGTCGACGCGGTCTTCGATTCGATCTCCGTGGCGACGACCTTCAAGGACAGGCTCGCCAAGCTCGGCATCGTCTTCTGCCCGATCTCGGAGGCGGTGCAGACCCATCCCGAGCTCGTGCGCAGATATCTCGGCAGCGTCGTGCCCTACAGCGACAACTTCTTCGCCACCCTCAATTCCGCGGTCTTCAGCGACGGCTCCTTCGTCTATGTGCCGGCGGGGGTTCGCTGCCCGATGGAGCTCTCCACCTATTTCCGCATCAACGCCAAGAGCAGCGGCCAGTTCGAGCGCACGCTCATCATCGCCGACAAGGGCGCCTATGTGAGCTATCTCGAGGGCTGCACCGCGCCGATGCGCGACGAGAATCAGCTCCATGCCGCGGTGGTGGAGCTGGTGGCGCTGGAGGATGCGGAGATCCGCTATGCCACGGTGCAGAACTGGTACCCGGGTGATCGCGAAGGCAATGGCGGTATCTACAACTTCGTGACCAAGCGCGGCACCTGCCGGGGCGCGCGCTCCCGCATCTCCTGGACCCAGGTCGAGACCGGCTCCGCCATCACCTGGAAATATCCGAGCGTCATCCTCCAGGGCGACGACTCGGTCGGCAAGTTCTACTCCGTCGCCGTGACCAACAACCGCCAGCAGGCCGATACCGGCACCAAGATGATCCATCTCGGGCGCAACACCCGCTCGACCATCATCTCCAAGGGCATCTCCGCCGGCCATGGGCAGAACACCTATCGCGGTCTGGTGCGCATCCAGCCCAAGGCCGAGGGTGCACGCAACTACTCCCAATGCGACAGCCTGCTGATCGGCCCCGATTGCGGCGGCCATACGGTGCCCTACATCGAGGTGAAGAACCGGACCGCCCGGGTCGAGCATGAGGCGACGACCTCGAAGATCAGCGAGGACCAGCTCTTCTATTGCCGTCAGCGCGGGCTTTCGGCGGAGGAAGCCGTCACCACGATCGTCAACGGCTTCTGCCGCGAGGTGCTGCAGAACCTCCCGATGGAGTTCGCTGTGGAGGCCCAGAAGCTGCTGGGCGTCAGCCTCGAAGGCAGCGTCGGTTGAACGGAATGAAAGAGATCATGCTCGAGATCGAAGACCTCCACGTCGTCGTCGACGGCAAGGAAATCCTGCGCGGGGTTGATCTCCGCATCGAGGCTGGCGAAGTCCATGCGGTGATGGGCCCCAACGGATCGGGCAAGAGCACGCTCGCTTATGCGCTTGCCGGGCGCGAGGGCTACGACATCACCCGGGGACGCGTCCTCTTTCGCGGCCGCGACCTGGCGGCGCTGGAGCCCGAGGAGCGTGCGCGCGAGGGGATCTTCCTCGCCTTCCAGTATCCGGTGGAGATTGCCGGCGTGGTGAACGCCAATTTCCTGAAATCCGCGGTCAATGTGGTGCGCCGCCATCGCGGCCAGCCGGAGCTCGACGCCTTCGATTTCCTGAAGCTCGCGCGCGAGAAGCTGAAGCGGCTCAGCATGGACGAAGCGCTGCTCTCGCGCGCCGTCAATGTCGGCTTCTCCGGCGGCGAGAAGAAGCGCAACGAAGTCTTCCAGATGTCGATGCTGGAGCCGCGGCTGTCGATCCTGGACGAAACCGATTCCGGCCTCGACATCGATGCGCTCCGGATCGTCGCCGACGGCGTCAATGCGCTGCGCTCGCCGGAGCGCTCGACGCTGCTGATCACCCATTACCAGCGCCTCCTCGGCTATATCGTGCCCGACAAGGTCCATGTGCTGGCGGGCGGGCGCATCATAAAATCCGGCGGCCGGGAGCTCGCCCTCGAGCTCGAGGCCAAGGGCTATGGCGAGCTCCTGAAGGCGGCGGCCGCGTGACGGCGCTGTCCCTCCCCCACCTCCTCGAGGCGAGGCCCTCGATCCCTGGCCAGAGCCCGCTTTGGCTCGAGACGCTGCGGGCCGAGGCCGTCGAGCGCATCCGCCGCAACGGCCTTCCGACCCGCAAGCTCGAAGCCTGGAAGTTCACCTCCCTCGGCGCGCTGGAGCGCATCGCCTTCCGGCCCGCCGATGACGATGCCGCTCCCCGCCTCGACAAGGCCGCGCTCACGACCTTGCGGCTGACACCGCAATGCCATCTCGCGGTCTTCGTCAACGGACGCTTCCGGGCCGACCTCTCGGATCTCGCCCATCTGCCCGAAGGGAGCAGCGTCACCTCGCTCGCGAAGGCGGACGAGGCGGATCTTCGCGCCCTCACCACCGCCCCGGAGATCGCGAGCGATCCCCGGGCCCGCGCTCTCGTCGATCTCAACACGGCTTTCATGAGCGACGGCGCGGTCATCCATCTCGGCCCCGGGGCGACCCTGGACCCGATTCAGCTGCTCTTCGTCGCGCTCCCGGGCGGCGAGCCGAAGGTCTTCCAGCCCCGAAACCTCATCGCCGCGGCGGCGGGTTCCAGCGCCACGGTGCTGGAGACCTATGCGAGCCTCGGCGAAGGCGTCTATTGGACAAATGCGGCGAGCCGGGTGCTGATCGCCCGCAACGCCGTGCTGCGCCACTACAAGCTCCAGGCGGAGGCTCCTGCGGCCTACCACACCGCGGAGACCTCGGTGCGCCTCGATGAGGCCGCCGCCTACCGCATGTTCACCCTCTCGGAGGGTGCCGGGCTGGCGCGCAACGAGATCGATGTCGCGCTCGC
>DATFRE010000046.1:0-3317 GCA_035263545.1 Dongiaceae bacterium | reverse complement strand
GATCGCGCCCTTGGAGGCGCCATAGGCGACCTGGTTCGGGATCGCCAGCAAGGCGTTCACCGAGGACATGCTGATGATCGCTCCGCCCCCGCCCTGGCGCACCATCTGGCGCGCCGCCGCCTGGCCGCAGAGGAAGACGGATTTCATATTGGTGCGGATGACGCGGTCGAAATCCTCCTCCGAAACCTCGAGGAACTCGGCCGCATGGGTAACGCCGGCATTGGACATCATGATGTCGACCCGGCCATGGATCTCGACGGCGCGGGCGATCAAAGCCTCGACATCGGGTTTCAGCCCGGCATCGCAGCGGATGAAGGGCGCTCCCAGGCGATCGGCAGCGGCCTTGCCGCCGGCCTCGTTGATATCGGAGAGCATGAGCTTCGCGCCCTCCGCCTTGAAGCGTTCGGCACAGGCAAGGCCGATACCCTGCGCCGCCCCGGTGATGACGGCGACCTTGTCCTTCAAACGCATCGGCTTACTCCCCTGGGACCATCCTCGGCGGCCCAGGCTCTAGCATCTTCCGCGGCGGCCGGACAGCCGGCGCGAGCGCGCTGGCCTGCTTCTGCAGGGAATCTGCAGGTGGTCTCGCCTCCACCGAGGGCATACGCAAAAAGACCGATCGGCTCGACGTCTTCTCACAGGTTCCCTGTCGAGGCCATGCGAAATCGCTCTGCCTACACGGGTCGCAGGCATTGCCGATTCTTTTCACGCTAGATTTCATCATATACGCAAAACACATATCCGTCAATTCAATTTGCCGACCATGGCCTCGCGAAGCAGGAGCGAGGCCCCTCACCCCGACCGTCTTGCCCGGTGCGATCAGTAGGATTTCGGCAGGCCCAGCGTCCGCTCGGCGATGTAGCAGAGGATGAGCTCGCGGCTGACCGGGGCGAGGCGGGCGATCATCACCTCGCGCAGATAGCGCTCGACGTGGAACTCCTTGGCATAGCCATAGCCGCCATGGGTCATGACGGCGCGGGTGCAGGCGTTGAAGCCGGCCTCGGCGCCGAGATATTTGGCGGCATTGGCCTCGGCCCCGCAGGGCTTGCCCGCATCGTAGAGCTGCGCTGCCTTCAGCATCATGAGGTTCGCCGCCTCGAGCTCCATCCAGCTTTCGGCGAGCGGATGCTGGATCGCCTGGTTCTGGCCGATGGGCCGGCCGAAGACGACCCGCTCCTTGGCATAGCGCGCGGCGCGCGCAAGTGCCACGCGGCCGAGGCCGATGGCCTCGGCCCCGATCAGGATGCGCTCGGGATTGAGGCTCTCCAGGATATAGCGGAAGCCCCTGCCCTCCTCACCGATGCGGTCCTCCACCGGCACATCGAGCCCATCGATGAAGAGCTGGTTCGAATCGACGCAGTGGCGCCCCATCTTCTCGATCTCCCGCACCTCGATGCGGGCGCGGTCGAAATCGGCATAGAACAGGGTCATGCCATCGGTGGGTGCTGCGCAATCGGCGAGCGGCGTGGTGCGGGCGAGCAGGAGAATCCGGGTCGCGACCTGAGCCAGCGAGTTCCACACCTTCTTGCCGCGGATCACGTAACGATCGCCCCTGCGTTCGGCGAAGGTCTTGATATGAGTCGTGTCGAGCCCGGCATCGGGCTCGGTCACGCCGAAGGAACAGATATCCTTGCCGGCGATGAGGGGCGGCAGGAAGCGCTGTTTCTGCTCTTCCGTGCCGTGCCTGACGATGACCCGCGGGCCGAAGATGGAGATATGCACCGCCGAGGCACCGGACATGCCAGCCCCCGATTCCGCCACCGCCTGCATGGCGAGCGCGGCCTCGGTGACGCCGAGCCCGGCGCCGCCATACTCGGCCGGCATGGCGGTGCCAATCCAGCCCCCCTCGGCGAAGGCGGCGACGAAGTCGCGAGGAAATTCACCGTCGCGATCGCGGGCGAGCCAGTAGCCATCGTCGAAGCGGGCGCAGAGCTTGAGCACGCTGTCGCGGATCAGCTGCTGGTCGTCGGTCAGGTCCATGGAACGACGAATATCACCGGCGCGGCGGGGGGAGAAAGAGATTCACCACAGAGGCGCAGAGACACAGAGAAACACAGAGAAAAAGGAACGGGCCCGCAAAGCGGTCCCAAGAATTTTGTTTTCATTGCATCGGGACAAGCCGCGTTCTGCTCGGCATCTCTGTGTCTCTGTGCCTCTGCGGTGCATCGTCTTCCTATCGGAATGGCGGCTCGTCGAAGCTGCGCAGCTTGCGGGAGTGGAGGGCGCCCAGCTGGCCGCGCAGCTCGTCCAGCGCGGCGATGCCGATCTTCAGATGCTCGCCGACGGCGCGGCGATAGAAGGCGCTCGCCGCACCCGGCAGCTTGATCTCGCCATGGAGCGGCTTGTCGGAGACGCAGAGCAGCGTGCCGTAGGGCACGCGCAGGCGATAGCCCTGGGCCGCCAGCGTGCCGCTCTCCATATCGACCGCGATCGCGCGGGAGAGATTGATCCGCCGGCGCTCATGCAGCCAGCGCAGCTCCCAATTGCGGTCGTCATAGGTGACCACCGTGCCGGTGCGCAGCCGCTGCTTCAGCGCAT
Organism: Dongiaceae bacterium; assembly: GCA_035263545.1. Lineage (GTDB taxonomy): Bacteria > Pseudomonadota > Alphaproteobacteria > Dongiales > Dongiaceae > DASXQK01. Next base: position 779 of record DATFRE010000046.1, on the reverse strand, counting down.
CGCCGCGCTCGCCGGTGACGCGGGCGGCGGCCTCCTGAATGGCCAGTTGAACCTCCGCCAAAGCCGGGATCGGCACCTCCGGGGGCACCAGATCGTCGAGAATGCGGTCGCGCCGGAGATAGCCATGGGCCAGCACGTAGTCGCCGATGGCCTGTGAGGGACGCAAGCCCCCGCAATGGCCGATCATGAGCCAGCAATGCGGGCGCAGCACCGCGAGATGGTCGGTGATGTTCTTGGCATTGGCCGGGCCGACGCCGATATTGACGATGCTGACGCCCTGCGCGCCGTCGTCGCGCTGCAGATGATATGCTGGCATCTGGAAGCGATCCCAGGGTGCCGCGGTGACGGTCTCGACGGCGACGACCTGGGTCGTGCCGCGATTGATGCTGGCACCGCCCGGAAGCACGAGACGCGCATAGGGGCTGCCCTCCGTCGCCAGCTCGTCCAGCGCCCATTGCACGAACTGGTCGAGATAGCGCTGGTAATTGGTCAGGAGGATCCAGGGCTGGATATCGCGCCAGTCGGTGCCGGTGTAGTGCCTGAGGCGCCGGAGCGAATAGTCGACGCGCACGGCATCGAAGAGCGCAAGCGGCCGTGGCCGGCCCGGCTCCGAGATCCAGGCGCCGTCCACTACGTCATCGCCCACCGTCGCCAGGATCGGTGTGGGGAAATGGCGGGCGAGCTCGGCGGCGGAGATCTCGCCATGGACGAGCTCGTCGCCCTCCTCGAAGACATAGGGATAGGGGATCTCGCGCTCGCTCACCCGCACCTCGAGGGTC